>NZ_BADI01000847.1:0-3018 GCF_000333555.1 Herbaspirillum sp. B65
CTAGCAGGCCGGTGTGCCGTTGTCTTCTTTGAGTTGATAGTTGACGCCCGCCCATGTATCCGAAAACTGGCTTTCGCTGTCGCTGGTTGTTCTGGATAGATCTCTCTTTCTGGTGCTGCTATACAGATACGAGGTACGGAAGAAAATTTCAGCTTTGTTAGTTAATCCATAGCGTAATCCCACGGTGCTTACCAGCGAATCGCTGTTGCCGCGACTCTCGCCGATCAGTGTCGGTAACGTAACAAATGAGTTTTCTCCTGTCTGCACCGTGATCGGTTCGCCAGTGGATACGCCTTGTCTATCACTATTGGCATAGGCCACCGATACATCAATCTTGACCTTACCTTTTTCTGTAACAAGGTCATCAATAGTCAAGGGTAAGTCCGCTGATGCAGAATGGCTGTATGTCAATAACGCCACCAATAATAAGACATGTTTTTTGTTAGTAATATCGATTCCGGGCCTCTTAGCGATTCTTGGTTTTTCTCTACTCATATTGCGATTTTCTCTATCTTGGTACGGATGTTTGAACTAGGTGGTGGCATTAGATTATTTATGCTCGCCAATTGCTATCGAAGAGATTCGAACTCTTGATTACGTTTTTTCTGTGCTTTTAATATGGAACAAAATTTATGTAACGGAGAAAAAGCGGGGATGAATTTGAAGTGATTCGCGAGAGAGATGCTCTTGGAATTCGTGCAAAGAACGCGAAGTTTTTTTTGAATATGCTTCCAATGAAGGAAAGTCAGGTTGGCTACCATGTCGGTAGGGATTAGATAGGTTTCGCATAGTTTCTTCTTCCCGCCAGGAGAATGGTCTCGATACTGAAGGACATGCGGAAAAAATCTTGTTGAAGCTGATGTAGAACCACAGCGATGTCGTACAGCTTTGCCATCGTGAGCAGGCACAGCGGAGGGTGATCAAATCCGAAGGGATTTGATCAGTGCGTTAATGAAATGCGGAAAACTATTTGTTCGATAAGCCGAAAAGCCAAATTTTTACAACGATGTTTATGGGTTGGCAGACGGCTATCCTGCGCGCCTCGATTAAAAGATTGGGTTGGCGTGATGCTGTCGGTTCGCGAAGTGAATGGACGTCGTTGAGGTGAAAATCGGTTAGAGATGATGCCGATTTTCTTCTTTACTCAGTCTTAGCGTTGATAATTTTTCGTGCGATCAAAACAGGAAAGAGATAGGGCAAAAATCGATGATGTCGATAGATGCTTGAGTCATCTTTTCTCACCGTCATGTCGTTGCAAATCGTTCTCTACAACATCGTCGAATTCATCGCAGACCGGATGAACGCCTGCGATAACTGGGTAGTCGCAGATGTCGGCAAGTCGGCGTTTGTACAAGGTAGTGATGCATTCCTTGTCCTTGCATCTGTTTCTTTCCTGAAGCCAGAGCCGTTGCGAAGCAGAGAGATTTTTCCGGGCAACCGTCCCGATATCCGAGGCCATCATGAAGCGGTAATTCCTGTTTAGCGTCATGTCGAGCGCACTCAGTAAATGGTCTTTGCAGATTTCAGTTTCAGCGAAGTTGCTGGCTTTGGTGCAGTCGAATGCTTGGGCATGAAGCGCTGATAGTGAGAAGAGAATGAACGTGGATATTGTCTTTTTCATCGGTCGTGTAGAGGAGAAAAGGGATTGCCAAATAGCTCGCATGGCTGACGATATTGAACCGAGGAATCTGGCGAATCGATATAAAAAGTATTCGGATGTCGAGGGAAGTTTTTCCTCGCCGGGGAAGCCCGGAAAGCATTGAGGCAGTCCTGCAAAGACGGGGATGAATCTGAGTCAGCTGTTTCCGATGTCAGCCCTGCATTGCCCGTTGTTCGGACTGCGCCTGCAGCGGGTCAGTCGCTGCAACCATCTTGTCAGGAAATGCATGGTTTTTCCTGAAGGAAATGAGCGTTTATCGTCATTGAGCTCCCGTATCATGGGAACCTTCTTTCCGGGAAATGTTCGAAGTGGCGCCTTGCCCCGCGTATCCCTGCATGGGGCGACATGGTCATCCTCAACAACCAGAAAGAAAAGAAAACCATGCAAAAAACCGATCCCGCACGCCCTCTGAATCCCCTGGAAGAAGCCCTGGTCCGCGCCCAGAACGACCCTGAGGCGCGGCCGGCGTTTTATCGCCTGGTGCTGGACGCCACCGTCTTCGTGCGTGGTCACTTGCCGGAAGACGGTGACCGCGAAAAAGTGCAGATCATGCGCTGGCCGGGGGAAGATGGCAGCATGATGCTGCCCATGTTCAGCAGCATGGAAGACCTCGAACGCGCCTTCGAGCCCGGTGCACCCTGCCTGTCCATGACGGTGCGCGAACTGTTTCGCATGTGCGGGGATGGGCGCAGCGTGTTCATCCTCAATCCCGATAGTCCCTATAGCAAGTATTTCGTGCCCGGCGAAGTCGCCCACGTGCTGCAGGAAGATAACGGTGGCACACCGGTAGCGCGCACCATCGGTGCCGAGACCACGGTGCGGCTGGGGGCGCCGGCCGAGCCGCCCACCGTCATGTTGGAGAAGCTGTCGCAATTGTTCGCCCGCGATGACAAGGTCAAGGCCGCCTACCTGGCCACGATGCATGACCCCACGCACGACCCCCAGCCGACCCTGGTGCTGGGGATCGATACCCCCGAGAGCCATATGGAGCAGGTGGCCCGCGCGGTGGGGCCGGTCATTGCCCAGCATGGCCGGCCGCAGGAGGCGGTGGACATGATGCGCGTGGAGCCGGGCAATGGGCATAGCGTGGCCGACTTCATGCTCACCGAACTGAAGCCCTTCTATGAGCGCCAGCGCGTGGGCTTTTTCAAGTCCTTGTTCGGGCGCGGACGCTAGGGCCTGCCCAGGCAGGAACCGCGTCGGATCAGCCATGTTTGGGCATTTTTCGCGTAAAATGCCGGATTCTTTGAATCAGTCGGAAACCTCGAAACAACCATGGCATCAAGTCAGACAAGTGGATCCGCCGCATGGCGGAGCAGGAAAGAATGATCGAACCCTACGAGCCCGGTCAGGTGCGT
>NZ_BADI01000846.1:0-4529 GCF_000333555.1 Herbaspirillum sp. B65
GTCGCTGCACCTGACGGACGTGGAGAGCTTCCCCTTCATCGAGCCGCCGCTGGGCCGCGCCATTGCCGATGGCTACCAGTTGCTGCAGGAACTGGGCGCAGTCGAAGAGCAGGGCGGCGTCAATCGCTTGACACCCTTGGGCAAGCAACTGGCGCGCCTGCCATTGGACCCGCGCGTGGGCCGCATGATCCTGGCCGGCCGCGACAATGCCTGCCTGACCGAATTGCTCATCATCGCCGCCGCGGTGTCGGTGCAAGACCCGCGCGACCGGCCCATGGATGCGCAGAATGCGGCCGACAATGCGCACAAGAAATTCGCCGATGAAAAATCCGAATTCGCCAGTTACCTGAAGATCTGGAAGTGGTTCGAAGACGCCATCGCCCACAAGAAATCGAATCGCCAGTTGCAGGAACACTGCCGCGAGAATTTCCTGTCGCAACTGCGCCTGCGCGAATGGCGCGATGTCCATTCGCAACTGCTGACCATCGTCAAGGAACAGGGCTGGCGCTTGAACGAAGCAGCGGCCACTTACGATCAATTGCACCTGGCCCTGCTGACCGGCTTGCTGGGCAACGTCGGTTTCAAGAGCGACGACGATGCGCAATACCTGGGCGCGCGCGGCATCAAGTTCAACATCTGGCCCGGTGCTCATCTGACCAAGAAGCCCGGTCGCTGGGTGATGGCGGCCGAGCTGGTCGACACCGCCCGCCTGTATGCCCGCTGCGTGGCCAACATCCAGCCCGAATGGCTGGAAAAACTGGGCGGCCACCTGTTGAAGAAATCCTGGGGCGAGCCGCGCTGGGAAAAACGCGCCGCGCAAGTGACGGCCTCCGAGCGCGCTACCTTGTATGGCCTGGTGGTGTACAGCCAGCGCCGCATCAACTACGGCAACATCAATCCGGTCGAGGCGCGCGAGATCTTCATCCGCGATGCCCTGGTCGGAGGCGACTTCGAGACCCGCGCTCCGTTCTTCGCGCACAACCAGAAGCTGGTGCGCGAAATCGAGAACCTGGAACACAAGTCGCGCCGCCTGGACGTGCTGGTGGACGATGAATTGATCATCGGTTTCTACGACAAGCTGATCCCGCAGGACATCTGCAATGGCGTGGACTTCGAGAAGTGGCACAAGCAGGCCACGGCAGCCGACCCCAAGCTGCTCTACCTGAACCGCGATGACCTGATGCGTCACGAGGCTGCGGGCGTGACCACCGAGCTCTTCCCCAAGACCATGAATGTGGCGGGCATTGCCATGGCGCTGTCCTATCACTTCGAACCGGGCGCTGCGCGCGATGGGGTGACGCTGACCGTGCCGCTGTATGCACTGAACCAGGTTTCGGCGGATCGGTGCGAGTGGCTGGTGCCGGGCATGTTGAAGGAAAAAGTCCACCTGCTGTTGAAGTCGCTGCCGCAAAAGCTGCGCCGCCACTGCGTCCCGCTGCCCGATTATGCCGCGCGCTTCTGCGAGCGCATGGAAGAGCGCAAGACCTTTGGTCGCGGCAACCTGATCGACGCCATCATCGCCGACATCCGTGAGCAGATCACGCTCCTGGTCAAGCCCAGCGACTTCAAGCAGGAGACGCTCTCGGCCCATCATGCGATGAACTTCAAGATCGTCGATGAACACGGACGGCAACTGGAGATGGGCCGCAACCTGGCCGCGCTGCAAGCCGAATTCGGCGGTCAGGCACGCCAGCAGTTCCAGAAGCTGGCCGAGCAGGTGGCCATCGCCCCGCGCGAGGAAGAACAGGGTGGGGCGCCTGCTGCCGTTACCGGAACCGGCGCTGGCACTGGCGCTGCCAGCAAGGGCAATGCCAGCGCCGCTTCTGCGGCATCGGCTGGATCCCAGGCACCTGCTGCTGCGGGCCAATACAGCCATCTCACCAACTGGAGTTTCGGCGAATTGCCCGAGCTGCTGGAAATCACCCGTGGCAGTGGCAAGCAGGCGCAGACGCTGATCGGCTTCCCGGCGCTGGTGGACAGGCTCACGCATTGCGACCTGGAAGTGTTCGATGACCCCACCGAGGCTGCGC
This sequence comes from Herbaspirillum sp. B65, assembly GCF_000333555.1. Classification (NCBI taxonomy): domain Bacteria; kingdom Pseudomonadati; phylum Pseudomonadota; class Betaproteobacteria; order Burkholderiales; family Oxalobacteraceae; genus Herbaspirillum; species Herbaspirillum sp. B65. The sequence goes on from NZ_BADI01000846.1 coordinate 2,031, forward strand.
GTTTCCATTACGCCGGCCTGCGTCGCCTGTTCGCCCTGCAGATGAAGGAACAGCTCAAGTACCTGGAAAAGAACATCCCAGGGTTGCAGCAGATGGGGATGCAGTTCATGGCCCTGGGCACGCAGGAAGAGTTGCGTGAACAGATATTGAATGCCGGCCTGGAGCGCGCCTTCCTGCAAGACCCGCTGCCGCGCAACGCCGACGAATTCAACCGCCGTCGCGATGAAGGCAAGGCCCGGCTGGGTTTGCTGGTCAATGAAATTGCCCGCCTGTGTGGATTGATCCTGGCCGAGTACCACTCGCTGCCCAAGAAGCTGCAAGGCATCAAGGCCCACGCCCAGGCGGCGGCCGACATGCAGGCGCAATTGTCGCAACTGGTGGGCAAGCGTTTCGTGGCCGAGACCGACTATGGCAACCTGAGCCACTATCCGCGTTACCTCAAGGCCATCAATGTGCGGCTGGACAAGCTGCGCGCCGACCCGGCCCGCGATGCGCGCTTGCTGGCGGAGTGGAATTCGGTGGCGCTGCCGTATCAGCGTGGTCTCAAGGACCGCGCTGGCCGTGCCGATCCCAAGATGACGGAATTCCGCTGGATGCTGGAGGAATTGCGGGTGTCGCTGTACGCACAGGAATTGAAGACCCCCATGCCGGTGTCGGTGAAGCGCTTGCAGAAGGTGTGGGAGAGTATGCAGCGGTGAAGATGAGAAGGATGCTAGGGCTTGCTCTTCGTCCTGCCTGTGCTCTATCCCAGCGGTTCTTATGGAAACATCAGGATTTTCGATTGTTCAACTGCTTGGATAGTCTGCCGACGTGGATTCTTTGAAAAGAAATTTGAGTTGCTTGACACCTTACTGTTGAGCGGCAAAATGGCCAGAATCTTTCCAGATAATTCTTCGCGTTCCTTGTCGTTCCTGGTTTGCCACATTTCCAGAAATTGAGCCTTGCTGTACGTTCTGTTTCCAAGACTAGGATCTGCTAACCAGACCATGTTCTCATTGATGCCGCGCAGAACCGAAAAGTGATCATCCTTGCGGTATTTGAGATACACCACGACTGGCGCTTTGAGCTTGACCAGTTGCTCATAACTTGCAGCAAATCCTTGCGCCTTGAATCCGAATCTCGGCAGTATCTTTTGCATGTCTTCGAAAGATGCCTTCAAGTCGCCCTTGTCCATCGCCTTGAGCAAAGACTCCTCAGTGAGAGACTGGCCGTAAAACCCGTTGAGTAAGGTTGCCAGGGATGCCGCACTACACGAGTAGTCGAAGTCTTGCTTGACTACATCTACATCGCGTAGGCTCTTCCAGCTTCTGATGGCAATGCTGATTTGGGCAGTATGCGTGTTCAGCAGAAGAATGCTGTCAGGCGGATTTTTCTTTCCTAAATAACCGGGCAGGTCTAAAGAGAAAGCAGAGCTGGGGGCAAAGAGGCTGGTCAGAGAAAGGATGCATGCAAGTGCGTCGGTTCTCAAAGAGTAGAGCTTCTTACTTCTTGGTTTTTTCATGTATATAAATGGTCAGTACAAAAAAAATGCCGAGACTTACCCCTAATATGGCTGACCCTGAGATGGCCAAAAGTACCCCGCTTCCATGTTCAAAAACAAGAAGGTTGAGCAAAGAAGTAGCGAAAAAAATGGCGCTCGTTACAAAGAATATTTTGACCTTACTCCATTTCTTTTGTATTGAATATTCTGCCAGCATGCCACCTAGCATCTCTGTCAATGCAACTATCAAGCTCATAGCATCTCCTGAAGGATGAGGTGAGTTCGCACCTCATCTCATCCTTTTAGTTAATTACCAACCACGATATCGGCTGTATTGTGAGGCACCAAAGTTGGACGCCAGGATATTGGGCCTCCAGGCGATCTGTCCGGCAAGGCCTCCGCCAGATGCGCGTATTAGCGCACCACCCATTCCGCCGGTAAGCGCCCCCGTACCGATTGAATACAGCGAACCTTGCCAGGTAATTGGTCGATTGGTGACGTAATTAGCTAAGGCATAGGACCCAAAGCCGATAGCCCCGCCAACGGCGAAATTCACCCAAGCTCCTTCAGTCTCTTTCATTTCTTGAGGTGAAAGCGCTGCTAATTGCATGGACTTAGTATCGTTTTCAAATAGAGCTTCAGCGTCCGTCATTGTGAATTGCGGCAATGGCTCTGACGCTATTTCCTTCGCGTAGACAGGGGGAGCCAGGCTGACAGACAGGGCGCCTACTATGATGATTTGTTTTAATTTCATATCTATCCTTAGGGGGAATCAAGGCAAGATTTCAACCGGCAGACGTCAAAACGTGTGCAGCCAATTGAGCCTCAGGTCTGCCTCGTTTGAACCTGAGACATTGGATTTCAGAGTGATGTTGATGGTGCTTGCTTTTGAAATGCCATATCCCACGCCAAGTAACAAGGCGCTGTTTGTACGTCGGAATCCTTGAGCCTTTCCATCCCATTTATCCGCTTGACGATTGACCCACTGCATGCCGCCAGTCAAAGTGACATGATCGTTG
>NZ_BADI01000845.1:0-3725 GCF_000333555.1 Herbaspirillum sp. B65
TGAAGAACTTGGACTTGTCATCGAACAGCTGCCGGGATTCGAAGCGCACATAGCGCTCCCACAGGCTGTGGGAGCCGAAGGCGTTGGTCACGCGGATGCGCTGCTTGTCTTCCGGCGAGCAGAAGGTCATGCCGATGTTGCCGCCGCTAGCGCCCACGTGCGGAGCTTCGGTATCGGTCGAGCCCTGGGTGACGAAGACGTTGCACAGGTTGTCCGGCTCGGTGTACTCCTGCGGATAGACCGCGAAGTTGCCGGAGTCGTTGACCGGTGCGCCGTTGATGGTGAAGCCCAACTGGTCGCTGTTGAAGCCGCGCACGCGGATGTTGCCGCCGAACAGGCCCGTGCCGTCGTTGTCGTAGGTGTTCACGCCCGGCAGCAGGTTGATCATCTGGTAGGGCGTGCCGGTGGGCGACTGTTTTTCGATGTAGTCACGGACTGGATACCAGTGCAGATCTGGTGCTGGCCGAATTGCTGCAGAACGGCGACGTCAGCGACAACGAAGCGCCGCTGGCCGGCGTGAGCCTGGTCAGTACTCATGGTGCGCGCGACACTGCCTGGACCTACACGGCTGAACAGACCGACGTAGCAGGCAATGCGAGCCCCAAGGCCAGCCTCAACGTGCTGGTCGATGCCGCCACGCCGCCGCTGCTGGACCTGGATGCGTCCGCTGACGGTATCCAGTCAAGTGCACAGCGGCAAGCCTCAACCAGCGAATTGCGCTCGGGCACGGCCTTCGTCGCCAACGTGGTACCGCCTGCCAAGACCACGGCTTCGGCCATCGATGTAGTTTTCAGTGGCCGCGGTCTGGATCTGGTCAATGATCGCCTGTTGATGGATGCCTTGGTGGCGCTGGATGCCAACCTGGCTCCGGTCAGCGGCAAGACCGTGGGTGGCGTGGCCGATGTCAGTTACGTCTATACCACGGCCACGCGTACGTTGAACATCACCAAGACCAAGGGAGGCGCCTTCACCGCTGCCGAGGTAGAGGCCCTGGTGGAAAATATCAAGCTGCAAAATCTGACGCCCACGCCAGGCAGCCGGGTGATCACCTTCACCTTGCGCGACGAAGCCGGTCTGGTCAGTCCCTCCATGCAGGCTACCCTCAGCGTGGGCAGCGACAGCCTGCTGCTGGACCTGGACCCGACCACCCCTGGAGTGCAGCTCGTGTCCAGCCAGAATGTCACCGATGCGACTCGTCTGGCCGCTGGTGTCGCCTTCGACACCAGCGTGGCTGTGCCGACCTCGACCCAGGTCACCGCAGTGAAGGTGGTGCTGGGTGGCGTGGGTCTGGATGTACTCAACGATCGCCTGATCCTGGATACGGCGCTGGCCCTCAACGCCGACCTGGCGATGAGTGCCGGCAAGACGGTAGGCGGCGTGACCGGTCTGAGCTATGGCTATGACAGAGCCAGCCGCACGCTTACCCTGAGCAAGGCCGGCGGCGCAATCTGGAGCGGCAGCGAGGTGCAATCGGTGCTCCAGGCCATCAAGCTGGGCGGCAGCAGTAGCCACGATGGCGTGCGCACGGCCAGCTTCAGCCTGGTCTCCAGCACCGGCGAGACCGGTAACACATCGACGGCCGGTATCCTGTTCGACACCCATGCGCCCACGCTGGACGCCGATGCCACCCTGGTCGAGCTGCAGACGACTTCACGCAAGCTGTTCACGGCGGCCAAGGCCGTGGCCGGTGAGGCGCTGTTCGCGCAGGATATTGCGGTTTGGCCGACCAAGGACATCAGCAGCATCGGCATCAAGCTGGATGGTCCGCAACTGGACCTGCTCAAAGATAAGCTGGTGTTGGACGTGCCGTTGGCCCTCAACGCCAGCCGGGCCACCGTCAGCGGCAAGAGCATCGGTGGCGTCAGCGGCTTGAGCTATGGCTACGATGGCAGCACCCATGTGCTGACCATCAGCAAGAGCTCGGGCGCGGCCATGAGCGGACTGGATGCGCGCGCCATCTTGAAGGCGATCCAATACCAGAACGCCACGCCGACTGCGGGCGACCGCAGCGCCACCATCACGCTCACCGATGTGGCTGGCAACAGCAGCAATACCGGCGTGAATTGGTCGGTGGACATGACGGTCCCGGGCAGCATCACCGGCACGCTGGTGAGCGACAAGCAGATCAGCTACAAGACCTTGACCCTTCCAGAAGAAATGGGCAGCACCAATAAGCACAATCTGCATTCGGGCGAGAGTGTCGATCTCACCAGCCTGCTACCGGCAGGGATGACGCCGACCAGTTTCCTCGCCTCGCTCAAGGGCTTGTACACCGAATGGGGCGGGGTGGCCATTACCAGCGATGCCAATACTACCTTCGAAAGGTACACCACTGTGTTCTCCTTCCCCAGCGGATTCGGATTGGCCACCCCGTTCAGCCTGGTGCACCAGGGCGGCGGTGCTGTCAAGGGCGAGAACTTCACGTTCACGTCCGCTGACGGCAAACAGCTCTTGCTCAATGCCATCAATGGCTTCTACGTCCTCAATACCGACGTCTATGCCTTCAAGACAGCCACGTTGCCACAGAACTATGACATCGGCAATGTGCGCCTGCTGTACCAGGTCACCACGGACAATCCGAACTCGCTGCCGACCATCAATGTCAGCTATGACGGCACCAAGGCCAGCGCCGGTGACGTGATTGGCCTCTACGAGGGCGACAAGCTGCTGGGCAGCCGCACATTGAGTGCGGCCGATGTCGGTAGCGCTGCGGCAACGCTGGACGTCACGGTCGCCAGCAGTCTGGCCGCTGGCAACCACGTGATCACGCCCAAGTTCAGCGATCCGGCGGGTAACGTGGTGGTCGGCAATGACATCCGTCTCACGTTGGCAAGTGGTGCAGTGGCGCCGGTCCTGAGCAATCTGCGGGTCAATGGCGAAACACCGGACACCCAGCCCATCAATGGCTCATCGACCAAGTACGCCATGATCGCGGAAACGCCCCTCAGCCCAGTGACCCTGGTCGGTCTGGACCAGAACCTGACTTTCTCCGGCACCGTCGGTGGCGCAGGTTCTGGCGACAGTTACCTGATCTCGGTAAGCATGGGCGGCAAGGTGATCCTGTTCAGTGAGGTGAAGGCAGGTGACTTCTCGCTGACCACCCCAGCCAACATCCTCGCACCGGGCATGTATCACGACCTGACCATCACGGCCACCAATACCAGCGCCGGCATCAACAACGGCCAGACCACCATCCTCCAGAACCAGACGCTGGGCTGGTACTGGGTGCCACAGAAGCTGGATAGTCTTAGCGGTGGTGCCGGTGACGACCAGATCCAGTTGGCCGTCACCACCGCCGGTGCCAGTACGGTGGTGCAGACTGGCCAGGGCAAGGACACGGTCGATCTGGTTGACCGACTTGGCCACGGCCAGATAATCCGGGTCGCTCTTCAACAAGCCCCAGCGGCGATGCTGGGTCATGAACCACATGCCATCGGAGAGGAACGGGAAGTTGACCTGGCCCTCTTCATAGAACTTCATATAGTTGGGATCGTCCCAGGTCTTGCCCAGGCCGTTCTGATAGCGCCCGAGGATGCGCTGGTCGATCACGTCCTTGCTGGTGTTCACATAGGACTTGTCGGCGATCACCTCGGCCATCTTGTTCTTGTTCACCAGCGAGGCATCGATCCACTTGCTGGCGTCGAGGATGGCCGCCATCATGGCGCGGCAGGTGTTGGGATATTTCTGCACGAATTCGCGCGAGGTACCGAGCACCTTCTCGGGAT
>NZ_BADI01000844.1:0-1755 GCF_000333555.1 Herbaspirillum sp. B65
CACCAGCCCTGACGCGCGCCTTGCCACCACGCCTTCTGGGGGCAACGCATCTCGCAGATTAAATGTGAACAGGCCCTAGTCACCCCGTAAGCGGGCTCAACGCAAGGCCGCGTTTTCCTTCAGCGCCTTGGCCTTGTCTGCCGTCTGCTGTTCCAGCGGTCCCAGATCGTCCAGGCTATGTTCATCCCAGCCCCCGCCGAGCGCCTTGGCCAGCAAGACGCTGGCAGCCATGCGGCGGTTGAGGATGTTCAGCGAAGTGAGCTCGGCCGACAGCGCGGTGGCCTGGGCCGTGATGACGTTCACATAGCTCACCGTACCGGCCTTGTACTGGTTGGTCACCAGCGTGACCGCCTGGCGCGCCGCCAGCAGGGCTTCATGCTGCACCGCCGCCTCCTGCTCCAGGATGCGCAAGGCGGCCAGGTTGTCTTCCACGTCCTGGAAGGCGGTCAGCACCGTCTGCTTGTAGGTCGCCACCGTACCGTCATAGTTGGCAATGGCCTGATCCGTGGCCGCTGCGCGCGCACCACCATCGAAGATGCTCTGCGCCAGTTGCGGCCCCAGCGACCATACCCGGCCTGGCAGCGTGAACCAGTCGGAGAAGGTAGAACTCTGATAACCGCCCGAGGCCGACAAGGTCAGGCTGGGGAAATACGCCGCCTTGGCCACGCCGATCTTGGCATTGGCTGCGGCCACGCGACGTTCGGCGGCGGCCACATCGGGGCGGCGTTCCAGCAGCATTGAGGGGACGCCCTGCGGCACCGGCGGCGCCACTGCCGTCAAGGGACGGCGCGGCAGCGAGAATTCGGCCGGGGTCTTGCCCACCAACAGCGCGATGGCGTGCTCGACCTGGGCGCGGGTGACGCCATTGTCCAGCGCCGAAGCCTGGGCCGACTTCAACTGGGTCTGCGCCTGGATCACGTCGGACTTGGCTACCATGCCCGCCGCGTACTGGTTCTGCGTGACCTGCAAGGAGCGCTGGTAAGCCTGTACCGTGTCTTCCAGCAATTGCTGCTGGGCGTCCAGCACGCGCAATTGCAGGTAGTCTTGCGCCACCTGCGCCTGGGCCGACAGGCGGGCCGCAGCCAGGTCGGCGGCACTGGCCTGGGCACTGGTCTGGCTGGCTTCGACGTCGCGCCGCACCTTGCCCCAGAGATCGGGTTCCCAGGCCGCCGTGAGCGAGAAGGTGTAGGAATTGCGCACGCCGCCGGCGCTCGCACCATTGGTCGAGCCGCCATTGCCGGAAGACGATCCCGCCGACCCCGAACTTGCCCGCGAGGCACCGGCAGAAGCTGAGAGCGTAGGCGAATAGGCCGAGCGTGAGCTTTGCACCAGCGCCACGGCGCTACGGAAATTGGCTTCAGCCAAGGCCAGGTTCTGATTGGAAATATCCACCTGCGCGATCAGCGCATTCAATTGCGGATCGCCAAACATTTCCCACCACTTGCCATCGGCGGTCAAGTCGCGCGGCTGGGCCGGTTTCCAGTTCTGGCCTTCCTTGAACACGGCCGGGCCGGTGTCCATCTGCGGGCGCACGTAATCGGGGCCGACCGAGCAGGCGGCCAGCGCGCAACTGGCCAGGAGCACGGCCAGCANGGGCTTGAGTTTGAACGGGTGTGGTTGCATCATGCGTTTCTCCATGGCGGCAGCTTCAGGCCGCCGAAGGTTCTGTCTTTGTCTTGCGGCCNAAGCGGCGCTTGCTCCAACTGCTTAAGCGTTCCATGTACAGGTACACCACCGGGGTGGTATAGAGCGTCA
>NZ_BADI01000843.1:0-951 GCF_000333555.1 Herbaspirillum sp. B65
CATGTTTCTTGAGCACGCCATAGAAGGGCACCGAGAACAGCTTGCCCAGGGCAAAGCTGGAGGGATCGGGGAAGTCGACGATGGCCAGGTCGAACATCTGGGCATTGTTCTGCAGCCAGATGGCGGCATCGGCATTGACGATCCTGACCCGTGGATCGGACAGCGCGCCGTGGTTCAGCGCCACCAGTTCCGGGCGATTGCGGAAGGCCTGGGTCATGGCCGGATCGAGGTCCACCAGCGTCACCTGCTGGATGTTGGGATGACGCAGGATTTCGCGCAAGGCCAGGCCATCGCCCCCGCCCAGCACCAGCACCGAGCGCGCCCAGGGCAGGGTGGCCAGCGCCGGATGCACCAGTGCTTCGTGATAGCGATATTCGTCACGTGAAGAAAACTGCAGGTTGCCATTGATGTAGAGCCGCAGATCGTCCTTCCAGCGGGTGATCACCAGGCGCTGGTAGGGGGTGCTGGTGGAATAGATGACTTCATCGCCATACATGCCGTGCTCGCCCCATTGCACCAGTCGGTCCGAAGCGGCAAAGCCGGTCCCCAGCAGGAACAGCACCAGGCAGGCCCGCAGCAGCTGGCGTTGGGCCTGCTTCAGTTCGGTGCGGAACACGTAGATGGTCCACAGTCCCACGGCCACGTTGCTCATCCCGAACAGGAAACCGGTACGCGTCAGGCCCAGGTGCGGCGCCAGCACCAGCGGAAACAGCAAGGATACCGCCAGCGCGCCCAGGTAGTCGAAGGTCAGCACCGTGCTGACCAGCTCGCGAAAAGCGGTCTGGCGAGCATTGAGTGCGCGCATGACCAGCGGGACTTCCATGCCCACCAGTGCTCCGATCAGGAACACCATGATGTAGAGCAGGATGCGGAACGGCGCGGCCGACCACGAGAACGAGAGAAACAGCAAGGGGGCCGAGACGCCGCCGATCAAGCCCACCATGATCTCGA
>NZ_BADI01000842.1:0-14432 GCF_000333555.1 Herbaspirillum sp. B65
AGACCAGCAACGGCAAAATCTCCGTCAGCAATGCTGCCAACGCCGACAAGAATGGCGCGGTCAAAACGGTCGAAGTGCGTGAAATCGACAAGGCCGGCAACGAAGGCGCTATCGCCAGCTTGAGCTTCACGCTCGATACCACCGCCCCCGTGGCCCCCACGCTGGAGCTGGATCAGGTCAGCGTGGCCGCCAGCGGCAACACACCAGCCTTGACCAGGACAGGATCCGTCACGGTCAAGAACCTGGAAGCAACCACCAACGCCAAGTGGAAATACCGTATCGATGGCGGCACCTGGCAAGACCAGACCACCAATGGCAAAATCTCCGTCAGCAATGCAGCCAACGCCAACAAGAATGGCGCACTCAAGACGGTGGAAGTGCGTGAAATCGACAAGGCCGGTAACGAAGGCGCCATCGCCAGCTTAAGCTTCACGCTCGATACAATTGGCCCCGTGGCCCCCACGCTAGAACTGGATCAGGTCAGCGTGGCTGCCAGCGGCGACACCCCGGCCTTGACCAGGACCGGATCGCTCACGGTCAAGAACCTGGAAGCAACCACCAACGCCAAGTGGAAATACCGTATCGATGGTGGCACCTGGCAAGACCAGACCGCCGATAGCCGCATTAGCGTCACCAACCCGGCCGGCAGTGACAAGGACGGTACGATCAGGACGGTCGAAGTGTATGAGATCGACAAGGCCGGCAACGATGGCGCCGTCTCCAGCATCCGCTTCAAGCTCGACACCACCGCACCGACCAAGGCGGTACTCTCCAACGCCGGCATCACGACCTTCGTTGGCGTGAGCTACAGCAAGCAGCGCACCGTCAGCGTTGACGCTGGCTTGGACAGCTCTGCTACCTTACGCGAATACCAGATCAACGGTGGCGACTGGACCGCATTCACCGGCAGCAGCTTTGTCCTGCCGGGTGATGACGGCAACAAGCGCATCGTGGTGCGCCAGACCGACGCAGCCGGTAACCAGAGCACCAGCGAGGTACTGGAATTCAAGCTCGATACCGCCGCCCCCGTGGCCCCCACGCTGGAACTGGATCAGATCAGCGTAGCCGCTAGCGGCAGCACGCCGGCCTTGACCAGGACCGGATCGGTCAGCGTGAAGAATCTGGAAGCGACCACCAACGCCAAGTGGCAATACCGTATCGATGGCGGCACCTGGCAAGACCAGACCAGCAACGGCAAAATCTCCGTCAGCAATGCTGCCAACGCCGACAAGAATGGCGCGGTCAAAACGGTCGAAGTGCGTGAAATCGACAAGGCCGGCAACGAAGGCGCTATCGCCAGCTTGAGCTTCACGCTCGATACCACCGCCCCCGTGGCCCCCACGCTGGAGCTGGATCAGGTCAGCGTGGCCGCCAGCGGCAACACACCAGCCTTGACCAGGACAGGATCCGTCACGGTCAAGAACCTGGAAGCGACCGCCAACGCCAAGTGGCAATACCGTATCGATGGCGGCACCTGGCAAGACCAGACCAGCAACGGCAAAATCTCCGTCAGCAATGCAGCCAACGCCGACAAGAATGGCGTGGTCAAGACGGTGGAAGTGCGTGAAATCGACAAGGCCGGCAACGAAGGCGCCATCGCCAGCATCAACTTCAAGCTCGATACCACTGCACCGACCAAGGCGGTACTCTCCAACGCCGGCATCACGACCTTCGTTGGCGATAGCGTGCGCTATAGCAAGGACCGCACAATCAGCGTTACGGGCCTGGACGACTCTGCCACGCTGCGCGAATACCAGATCAACGGACTCGGCGACTGGGTCAGCTTCACCGGCAGCAGCTTTAATCTGCCGGAAGGCAACGACGGCGCCAAAAGCGTGGTGGTGCGCCAGACTGACGCAGCAGGCAACCAGAGCACCAGCGAGGCATTGGCATTCACGTTGGATACGACCGCGCCAACTGCAAAGCCCGAGGTAACGTTGGTGAAGGACACTGGTCGCGACGCCAATGACAAGAACACCAGCAATGGCACCCTCAAGATCAGCATCACCAACCTCGAGGCCGGGGGGGGCTGGCAATGGAGTGGCGACAACGGCGCCACCTGGAACAACGGCCCCACCCTCACCAATAACAGTGCAGAGATTTCGCTGACAGGCGAAGGCCGGAAGCTCTTCAAGGTCAGGGTTTTGGATCGCTTGGGCAATACGAGCGATGCCATCAAGGTCACCGACAATACCGGCACGCTGATAGATGCCAACGTACTGGATTTCACGCTGGATACGACCGTAAGCTATCCGACTTTCACCCTAACAGGACAGGACAGGGCTGCTGCGAAGTTCACTTACAGTGGCACCGGTGCAGAAGCCAACGCCACCATCACGCTCAAGAGCGGCACGCTCACGTTGGGCACGACGACTGCCTCGGCCACCGGCGCATGGAGTATGGAAGTGCGGGGAAGCTTGCGCGTGAGCGGATTGCTCCAGGCCGATGGACGCAGCAGTAATGCCAACGGCATCTACACGCTGGTCACCGCTGCCGAAGCTGCACGTCTTTCCAGCACGAATGCCTTCAGCAATGACTTCGTTGCCACGGGTACTGCCTTGCTCAATAGCAATCGAGAAGTGTACAGCATGACCAGGGACGGCCAGACCTGGTACGTCTGGGCTCCCCTCAACGGCGACTTCATCATCTCCCGTACCACCGGAAGTGATGAGTGGTACCAGGGCGCCCGCGACTCCGACCGCGGCACGCACCTGTATGTAAACAGCGTGACCACCTGGAATGCCAACAGCGGAAGAGCTTCGGATATTCAAGCGCAGCGACTGCTCAACAACGGCGTGTCCGCGAACAGCCGGCGACTTGAAGGCGTCGAGGTGTACGGTGCATTCGGGAACCAGAACGGCGGTACGGTTTACACGCAGCAAACGGATGTAGCCGGCAATGTCACCTTGGACAAGAACGCTGTGACCAGCGGAGCACCGACATCGGCAACGGTGGTGATTGCTGGTGTTGACCTGGATGAATTCACGGAAGGGATTCAAACATCCGCATCGCGCATCGTAGCAACCTCCACCATGGCGTTAGGAATCTTGGGGGTAGGAACCGCGTTCGCGCCAGCCGCAGATGCATACGTCAGGCACACTACCGATCAAGTCTATAAACTCAAAGTGATTTTTGGCGGGAGTGGGCTGGATGTAGTCAATGACAAGCTCCTGTTACACAGCGAAATGGCGCTCAATAGCTCTTGGAGTGCATCGGGCGTCTCCTTCGGCACAGCGACTAATCTGCGTTTCAACTACGACGCGAACACCCGGACCTTGATCATCGACAATGCCACTGGTGCCGCATTCGCGTCGAACGATGTACTCAACCCAATTATCCGTAGCATCAGACTGAAAAACGTTTTCGCTACACCAGGTGATCGCACCATGACGGTCAGCTTGGCGGATGCTTCCAATATCGCCACCCTCCCGGCCACTGCGACACTGTCGATCAGTAACGATGCATTGTGGATCGACCTTGATCCAGTCACAGCAGGTACGCAATTCAACTCCACCCGCTATGTCACTTCGGCATCCAACCTAGTCAGTGGCGTGACCTTCGACAACCAGATTGCCGCGCCCAGCGCCATCGACATCCGTGGACTGGAAGTCAAGCTCTCGGGTGCAGGCCTGGATATCGCCAACGACAAGCTGAAGCTCGATATCGCGCTGAACCTGGCTAGCTCACTGGCCACTGTCAGGAACAAGACCATCGGCGGCATCGCGGGCCTGAGCTATTCCTATGATGCATCCCTTCGCACTCTCAACATCGTCAAGACCGCAGGCACGGCCTTGACCGGCGCAGAAGTCAAGTCCATCGTCGAAGCACTGGCCTTGTCCAACACCGCTGCCAAGGATGGGGAACGCGTGGCCGAATTGCGTCTGTTCCAGGCGGATGGGACAAAGGGCGTAGTCTCTACAACCCGCCTGATCCTTGATACCCAGCGCCCCCCGATACTGGACCTGGACGACAGCACGGGCGGAATCCAGGCCGATGTCACCACGACCGTTGCTGCAACCAGCATGGCCGCAGGAACCGGTCTGCTCCCCAAGAACATTGCCTTGGCTGCTGCCTCCGACATTCAAAACATCAGGCTGGAATACTTCCTTGCGGCCGGAAGAACCCTGGAATCCTTGGGCATAGCGACCACAGGCGTCGACATTCCCTTAATTGCGGATAGCAACGGAACGGCGAAACTCAGTGGAATTCCCCAGTTGCGCTACACAATGACGGCACCGAGTGGCAATCCCAGCGCCAGGCTATTGACCTTAAGCAAGAGCTCCGGCGAGGCGCTCAACAGCATCGAAACCAAGGCCATCCTGGACGCTCTGCGTCTCAAGAGCACCTCGACCGATCTCACGGATCGGCTCTTCCAGCTGACCTTGACTGATATGGCGGGCAACACCAGTATTTTTGTGCGACCCACCTTGCGCATCGACACCCGCACCGCGCCCACACTTTCGGCCAGCAAGGTCGAGACCGGCAACCAGATCAGTTTCGGCATGTTGACGCTGAACGATAATCTGGGCGACACCAGCGACCACTTTAAGCACAACCTCGCGCCGGGCGAGAGCGTCACTCTTCCGCTCCCGCCGGGCTTCACCAGGGAGACGTTCTTGACGGCGCTCAAAGCCATCTCCAGCGATTGGGGCGGCCCAGGTATCTCCGGGTCTGCGGACTCCATCTTGAGCCAATATCGCAGCTATACCACCTTTGGTGCGACGCCGGTCATCGATAGCCCAATTGCCGTCCCCCATCAGTCGCACACAAACGTTAAAGGAGTCAAAGTGAAGTTCACCACTGTGAATGGTGACCTGAAGCTAAAAAGCGACACGAGTTTTCACTCTCTCACTGAAACTGACATGTACCGTTTCGACGGTACCAACACTAAGAACGAGGGCGCCTACGATATGGGCAACATTCGTTTGCTCTACCAGACCACCACTACCAGTGCCAACAGCACGCCCACCATTGCGGTCACTTATGGCAGCGCCAATGTGAGAATAGGCGACGTGATTGCGCTCTACGAGGACAACAAGCTGCTGGCCAGCAAGACGCTGGACAGCGCCGACGTCGCGTCCGGTACATTGAACCTGAAGGTCAACACCAGCCTGTCGGAGGGCGAACATAAGATCGTGAGCAAGTACACCTCGACCTCGGGGGCCACGTCACAGACGGTGGAGGCGGTGACGGTCAACGTTGGCGCCGAAATGAAAGTACCAGTCTTGACCGACCTCAAGGTCAAGGCGTCCTATGATGCGGATGCCAAAGCCAAGCCCGTTCTGCTGGATGGCAAGAGCTACACCTCCGTCACCGATCCGGGTAACAACGGTGTTTATGACAAGGGATTGATCTTCACTGGCCGCATCAACACGCCTGAGCTTGCTGGCAAGCAGAAGTATCTGGTGTCCATCAGCCTGGGGGGCAAGACGCTGGGCTTCGACATCTTCGAGCTCGAAACCACGGACAACGCAAGCACCAGCAGCTTTACCTTGCAAGCCGGGTCCAACCTGCTTGCACCGGGCTTGTATCGAGACCTGACGGTGGCGGTCACCAACGTGACCGAAGGCAGCGCCTACAGCGGCCAGACCTCAGTCATCAAGGATGCGGCGCTGGGCTGGTATTGGGCTGCGCAATCCATGGGCAACATTCGCGGTGGCAATGGCAACGACGACATGATCCTGAGTGCGCCGGCAAGCAGTTCATCCACGGTCACCACGGGCGCCGGCGCCGACACGCTGATGCTGGGCGCCTTCGGAAAAACCGGCAACTTCAGCGCCACGGTGACCGATTTCCAACTGGGCCTGGACAAGGTGCTGGTGGCGGGGCAGACCATCACGGCGGCCAACTTTAACAGCTTCGTCCAAAGCGTCGCCGCCGGCCCCAATAACAGCACGACGTTGACGGTGGATCTGGATGGGGCGGGTAGCCGTACGCAGACCTATACGCTGACGCTGCAAAACCTGCTCTACAACCCAGCCAATACGCAGACGATCTTTGGCGTCTGAGTCAGCCTCGGTAGGCAGCAGCACCCGGCCCATGCTCCACGGGCCGGGTGCTGCTGCCGGTCTCATCATCGAAACAAAGAAAGGAAGGAGAGCCAATGTATGTCCAGGAAAATCGGCGACGGTCGCGACTTCTGGCGGCCCGGCAACGAGGATCTGCCCATGCTGGTGGAGCGTTTGTGGGCGCGGCAGGAAGACCGCGCCTGGTTAAGCGGACCGGAGCGAACCGATACGGGCCAGCTCATCGTGCTGCTGGAGCTTGATGACGCCGCCGTGTCTCTGCCCGTGCTGACTGATCCCGACTACTGGTATTGCGCCCTGACCCAGCCCTCGGGATGGTTCAGGCCTGTTCACTAGCCGCGGCAGCTTCGCGCCCCTCTCGCCGTCACCGCCCACAAGGATCAGCCCCACCTCATGGATCAGCATAAACTCGCCATCGGCCAACGCATCCGCCTCATCCGCCTGAAGATGGGGATCAGCCAACGTCTCTTCGCCCGCGCGCTGGAGACCGCCCCCAACCACATCTGCCAGATCGAACGGGGTCGCTGCGTGCCCGGCAGCAAGCTGTTGCAAGGGATGCGCGCGCAGTTCGGTATCGATCTGAACTGGTTGTTAAGCGGCCAGAGCGCGCTGACCACGACCTTGCTCAAGCGCGAAATCAAGACGCTGGTGGCCGACTACCAGCGCGCCGATACGGACGGCAAGGCATTGTTGATGTATACCGCGAGTTTTCTGGTGGAGGGGCGGGAAACGAGAAAGCGGCAGATGACGATTCAAGACCCGACTCAAGATACGATTCAAGATCCGAACGAAGGCGCTTGACGCCTTCACAAAAGACCCAAGTTCAGCGTAGCCTTACGGCTTGATCGCGGGGTAGAAAAGTTCATGTGAACCCGATCTATCTTGAGCGCGACTGTCTCTTGCGCTGTCTTCCATTGATGAAAGAAGTTTCATGCATAACCACCTGCTACAACAACCGCTGAACGACGACGAACTGGACCGACTCGGAGAGTTCCTGGAAGAAGCCGGTTCACCGGGGATGAACATCGAACTGCTCGATGGCTATTTCGCTGCGCTGATTTGCGGCCCGGAGGCGGTGCTCCCGAGTGAATATCTGCCCCAGCTTCTGGGAGAAGAGGCCCCCTTTGAAAACCAGGAGGAGGCCAGCGATATTCTCGGCTTGATCATGCGGCACTGGAATACGATTGCATCCACCCTGGCGCGCACGCTTGAAGAAGATTCGGTCTATCTGCCCGTGCTGCTGCAAGATGAGCACGGCATGGCCCACGGCAACGACTGGGCGCAGGGCTTCATGCACGGGGTCCACTGTCGGCTCGGCGCCTGGGAAGAACTGCTAGAGAGTGAAGAATTCGGCGAGTTCATGCTCCCCATCTTCGCCCTGGTCCATGAGCATGACCCCGATCCGAACCTGCGCCCGCCTGCCATTACGCCAGACAAACGCGATGCGGTGCTGCAAGCCATGATTGTGAGCGTGACGCACATCTATCGCTACTTCGTGCCACATCGCCGCGCGGCCGTGCGAATGACATCACGCAGAACCAGCCCCAAGATAAACAGAAATGATCCCTGCCCGTGTGGCAGTGGGCGCAAGTACAAGTATTGCTGTGCTGCGGGTGCGCCGACGATACATTGAGGCCAGGTTGGCGGGTCAAGGGATGTTAGGATTGGCCCCTACTCACGCACTTCCCCCACCTTCGGATATACCTTCACCAGCACGATCTTGGGCCCCGACATGCGCTTGATGACCACGTCGAAGGCGGCGAACTCGATCTTCTGGCCTTCCTTGGGCAAGTCGCCCAACTTCTCCATCACCAGGCCACCGACCGAGTCGATGCTGTCGTCATAGTCGATATCGATGCCCAGCATGTTTTCCAGCGTGACGATGGGCAGGCTGCCCTTGCCCAGTAGAGTGCCATCATCCTGGCGGCTCCACTCACCAGTGTTATGGCGAAATTCGTCGCGGATCTCGCCCACCAGGAGGCTCAACATATTGTCTAGAGTGATGAAACCCAGCGGCGACTGGCCCTTCTTGCCGATGATGGCGAAGTGCGGCATCCCGGTGCGGAAGCGTCGCAGCAAGTCCAGCGCCGGCAAGGCCGGGGAGATGAACTGCACCGGGCGCAGGTAATCCTTCAGGTTGCTGATGGCGCGCCCATCCTGCTGCGCCAGGAACACATCCTTCAAATGCACCAGGCCCAGCACCTGCTGGCGCTCGGCGTCGAAGTAGGGATAGCGGGAATAACGGTTGCGGTAGATGATGTCGAGGTTTTCTTCCAGGCTCTTGTCGTCGCCCAGGGCCACGATCTCGCTGGCCGGGCGCATGATGTCAGCAACATCCAACTCGGCAAAGTTCAGGCTTTGCGCCAGCACGTTCCATTCGTCGCGGGTGAACTTGCCGCTCTTGCCGCTGCGGCCACCAGCGCGCAGGATGAGCTTGAGTTCGTCCGAAGAATAATGGGCGTCATGCCCATGCGCCGCACCCAGGCCGGCCACGCGCAAGAGCCAGTTGGAGCTGGCGTTCAAGATCCAGATCAGCGGATACATACCCCAGTAGAAGCCATACAAGGGCACTGCGCACCACAGGCCCAGCTTCTCGGGGCTGCGGATGGCCATCGATTTGGGGGCCAGCTCGCCGGCCACGATGTGCAGGAAGGAAATGACGAGGAAGGCGAACACGAAGGAGACACCGTGGATCAGCTCCTGGTTGCTCACGCCGAGCAAGGTGAAGATCGGTTCGAGCAAGCGGGCGAAGGCCGGTTCACCGATCCAGCCCAGGCCCAGCGAGGCCAGGGTGATGCCCAATTGACAGGCGGAGAGATAGGCATCCAGCTGATTATGGACCACGGCCAGGATACGACCGCGCAAGCCTTGTGTTTTTGCGATGGCCCGGATGCGCGTTTGACGCAACTTGACCAGACTGAATTCTGCTGCAACGAAAAAACCGTTCAACGCAACCAGGAAGAAGGCTGCGACGATCAGCAATATGTTTTCCAACGAGGGTTCCTATCGGGGTTGTCAAAGGGCCCGGACACCATGACCCGGCCCGGACTCCGTAATTTAACATGGGTGGCGACAGGAACCGAATTTATTGTCACATCGATAATCACCCGTGCAAATGAAGCTCAGGCATGGCTCAAAAACCCTCCAGCACGATCTTCCCCTTCGCCTTACCCGACTCCAACAGCGCATGTGCCCGTCGCAGGTTCTCGGCGCTGATGCGTCCGTAATGCTCGCCGGTGGTGGTGCGCAACACGCCATCGTCCAGCAGTTGCGCCACCCGTTGCAGCAGTTCATGTTGCTGGATCATATCTGCGGTCTGGAACATGGAACGGGTGAACATCATTTCCCAATGCAGCGAAATGCTCTTGCGCTTGAGCGGCACCGCGTCCAGGCTGGCCGGGTCGTCGATCAAGGCCAGTTGGCCTTGCGGGGCCAGCACCTCGATGATCTGCGCATAGTGGGAGTCGGTATGGGTCAGGCTGATGACGATATCCACCTCGGGCAGGCCGAGCTGCTCCAGTTGCGGCTTGAAGGGCTGGCGATGGTCGATCACGTGGTGCGCGCCCAGGGCGCTGACCCATTGCGCGGTTTCCTGGCGCGAGGCGGTGCCGATGACGGTCAGTCGGGTGAGCTTGCTGGCCAGTTGGGTCAGCATCGATCCCACCCCGCCGGCAGCGCCAATGATGAGCAGGCGACGCCCCTGCCCCTGTCCTTCGGCCACGCCGACCCGGTCGAACAGCAGTTCCCAGGCGGTGATGGCGGTCAGCGGGATGGCGGCGGCGTCAGCATGGCCGAGGCTGGCCGGCTTGCGGCCGACGATGCGTTCATCCACCACGTGCAGGGAACTGTTGGCGCCGGGCCGGGTGATGTCGCCGGCGTAGAAGACTTCATCGCCCGGCGCAAACAGGCGCACCGACGCCCCCACGGCGCGCACCACGCCGCTGACGTCCCAGCCCAGCACGCGGGCTTCCTTGGCGCTGGCACGGACCTTGGTATCGACCGGATTGACGGAGATGGCCTTGACCTCCACCAGCAGGTCATGCTCGCCGGGGACCGGATCGGACAAGGTGGTCGCGGCCAGCGCGGCGGGATCGTTGATGGCAGGGGCTTGCGGATTGGTGAGGATGGCTTGCATGGAAAATCCTTTTATATGAAGCAAAAAGATGGGCATAGGCGATACACGCTGCGTACCGGCTTGGCCTCGTAACGCGATATGAAGCTAAATGTTAGACAGCACGAGGGGCCACCACCAGCCCCTGGCGGCAGAAAGACTTTCATCGCGGGGACGAAAATGCGTGGTGACAGCAGGTCAAACACGCAACAACGACACATTGCGTATTTTCATTTGAATTAATTTGAATTAAATACGCATTGCGTATATTATTGGCGCATGAACCTCCCCCAACAAGTCTTCCTGCGCGACGCAATGCGCATCCTCAACCTGACCCGGGAAAGCCTGGCCCAGCGCATCGGCTGCACCAAGCGCGCACTGGACACCTGGCTACTGCCCGACGACTCCGGCGAATTCCGCGCCATGCCGGAAATGGCCAGGCGCTTCATTTCCGAGATCCTGGCGGCCAGCCATCCCGGCGGATCGGCAATTGCAGACGCCACCGCAGCAAGCACCGCCACCCCCGCGCCCTTCGGTCGTCTCAGCCACCTGCTGTCAGTGGACCAGTTCAGCCGCGACTCGGCCGAGCACCTCTTCATGCTGGCCGACGTCATGCAACCCATTGCCCGGCGCCGCAAGGTGTCGCGGGTGCTGGAGGGGGCCGTGCTGGCCAATCTGTTCTTCGAGGCCAGCACCCGTACCCGCCTGAGCTTCGCCTCGGCCTTCATGCGCCTGGGCGGCTCGGTGTGCGATACGACCGGGTTCACCTATTCCTCCATGGCCAAGGGCGAGTCCATCGCCGATACCAGCCGCACCGTGAGCGGCTATGCCGATGTGATCGTGGTGCGTCATCCCGAGCAGGGATCGGTGGCGCAGTTTGCGGCCGCCACGCAGGTGCCGCTGATCAATGGCGGCGATGGCGCGGGCGAACATCCGACCCAGGCCTTGATCGACCTCTATACGGTGCAGCGCGAATTCTCGCGCCTGGGCAAGCTGGTCGATGGGGCCCACATCGTCATCACCGGCGACCTGAAATACGGCCGCACCGCGCACTCCCTGATCAAGCTGCTGTCGCTGTACCGAAACATGCGTTTCACCCTGGTCTCGCCGCCCTCGCTGGAAATGCCGGCCGAGATCGTCAAGCGCATCGCCGCCCACGGCCACACCGTCACGTCCACCGATGCGCTGACCCATGCGCTGCCCGACGCCGATGTGATCTACACCACCCGCATCCAGCGCGAACGCCTCACCGGCGAGAAGATCGATGACTTCCTGGCCGCCTTCGAGATCAATAAGAAACTGGTCGACCAGCATGGCCGGCCCGATGTCATCGTGATGCATCCCCTGCCGCGCGACAGCCGGCCCGGCGCGCACGATCTGCATACCGACCTGGATGGCGATGCGCGCCTGGCGATCTTCCGGCAACCGATAACGGCGTGCCGGTACGCATGGCCATCTTTGCCACCCTGCTGGGGGTGGAGAACCAGGTCCAGCGTTCCCTGCGCGATGCCCTGTGGGCCGTGCCTGCGACGCTGGGGCCAAACGACTTCCCCGCGGAAGACCTGGACCTTTGAAGCGGGCGATAGCCGCTTCGCGCGTCACCCTGCGCCCGCCAGATGCGGCTTGATCACTGCGGCCAGCTTGTCGAAGGCGCGCGCGATCTCGTCATTGGGCACGCTGGCATAGCCCAGCAACAGCCCCCGCCGCGCGCCGCGTGCGTGCATGTAGTAGCGCGACAGCGGGCGCACCACGATGCCGGCCTGCAAGGCCTGTTCACAGATGAGCACGTCATCGCACTCCTGCGGCAGGCCCAGCACCAGGTGCAGTCCCGCTTCGCCACCGGTGATGGTCATCTTCTCGCCGAAGTGACGGTTGATGGATTGCTGCAGCAATTGCAGCCGCTCGGCGTAGAGCACGCGCATCTTGCGGATGTGCGAGGCGAAATGGCCTTCGGCCATGAAGTCGGCCAGCGTGGCCTGCAGGAACACCTGACCATTGCGATACAGTTCGGCGATGCCGGTGGCAAAGGCCTGGGCCAGCGACTCCGGCACCACCAGGAAACCGATGCGCAAGCCGGGGAACATGATCTTGCTGAAGGTGCCCATGTACAGCACCCGGTCCTGGGTATCCATGCCCTGCAGCGAGGCCAGCGGGCGGCCACCGTAGCGGAATTCGCTGTCGTAGTCATCCTCGATGATCCACACCTTGTGGGTGGCCGCATACTCCAGCAACATGCGCCGCCGCGACAGGCTCATCACCATGCCCAGCGGATACTGGTGCGAGGGCGTGGTACAGATGAAGCGCGGTGGCCGGCGCAGGTTGGCCAGGCGCATCCGCATTCCTTCCTGATCCACCGCGATGGGCACCGATTGGATGCCCAGTGAATTGAGCACGCTACGTGTGCCCCAGTAGCAGGGATCTTCCACCCAGGCGGTATCGCCATGTTCACCCAGCAGCTTGACCACGATGTCGATGGACTGGTGGATGCCTGTGGTGATGAGCACCTGCGAAGGGGTGCAGTTGACCGAGCGCGCCACCCGCAGGTATTCGGCGATCTGCTCGCGCAGGCCGGCATAGCCGGCACCGGGGCCGTAGGTCAGCAGGTCGGAATTGGAACGACGCCAATGCTTGTTCTGCAGGCGACCCCAGATCTTGTGCGGCACGCAGGTCACATCCGGCACACCCGGCATGAACGCGCCCCATTGACGTTCCCCCACCCCGGCCTGACGCGTGAGCAGCGCACCGCGCGCGGACAGTTCGGATTTGCCGGACGGGTCGGTCAAGGGCTCGACCCGCTCTACCGCTTCGGGGATCTGGTCCGGCGCCGTGTCGGCCACGAAGGTACCGGCCCCGGTGCGACTCTCCAGGTAACCCTCGGCCAGCAATTGCTCGTAGGCGTAGGTCACGGTGTTGCGCGAGGTGCCCAGCTCCAGCGCCAGGTCGCGTGAAGAAGGCAATTGCATCCCGGCCGGCAGGGTATGGGCCAGGATGGCTTCGCGGATCAACTGGTAGATCTGGCGATTGACGGGGGTGCTGGCGCCGGATGTCTTGGCAGTTTTGGCAATTTTCGCTGCACTGCTTTCACGGGCACTGGCGACCTTGCCTTTGCCCGGGGTGGCCTTGGCGGCGGGACGATTGATGCGCAGCAGCAGATAGTCGGACAAGGAGGCGAGTTTCAAGTGGCACCATCAAATATTTGAAATTGGCTCTATATTACAGTGCCACTGGAGTTTTATATTGTTTCCGAACTCAGCATTCGGCAGTAATTTCCTGCGCCGCCGCGGCGCCACTCAACGAAGCAAGAACGGAGCAAGCTATGACCAGCAAGGCCAACAACCAAGAGCTGCAACAACGAAAGAATGCCGCGACCCCGCGCGGCGTGGGTGTGATGTGCGACTTCTACGCCGAGCGCGCGGCCAATGCCGAGTTGTGGGACGTCGAGGGCCGCCGCTTCATCGACTTCGCCGCGGGCATCGCCGTGCTCAACACTGGCCATCGCCACCCCAAGCTGCTCGACGCCATGCGCGCGCAGATGGAAAAATTCACCCACACCGCCTACCAGATCGTGCCCTACGCCAGCTATGTGGAACTGGCCGAGCGCATCAACGCGGTGACCCCCGGTAACTATCCGAAGAAGACCGCCTTCTTCTCCACCGGCGCCGAAGCCGTGGAAAACGCCATCAAGATCGCCCGCGCCTACACTGGCCGTCCGGGCGTGATCGCCTTTGCCGGCGGCTTCCATGGCCGCACCATGATGGGCATGGCATTGACCGGCAAGGTCGCGCCCTACAAGCTGGGCTTCGGCCCCTTCCCCGGCGACGTGTTCCACGCGCCCTACCCGAGCGCCTTGAACGGCATCAGCACCGAGGATGCGCTGGAAGCGGTCAAGGGTCTCTTCAAGAGCGATATCGAAGCCAAGCGCGTGGCCGCCATCATTCTGGAACCGGTGCAGGGCGAAGGCGGTTTCTACGCGGCGCCAGCCGACTTCATGCGCGGCCTGCGCGCCATCTGCGATGAGCACGGCATCCTGTTGATCGCCGATGAAGTGCAGTCCGGCTATGGCCGTACCGGCAAGCTGTTTGCCATGGAACACTACGACGTGCTGCCCGACCTGATGACCATGGCCAAGAGCCTGGCCGGCGGGATGCCGCTGTCGGCGGTCAACGGTCGTGCCGAGATCATGGATGCACCGGCCCCAGGTGGCCTGGGAGGCACCTATGCCGGCAACCCCATGGCAGTGGCGTCGGCCCTGGCCGTGCTGGACGTGATGGAAGAAGAAAAGCTGGTGGCCCGTG
>NZ_BADI01000841.1:0-1122 GCF_000333555.1 Herbaspirillum sp. B65
GGTGGCAGCACGTTGACCGGCCAGCCGAGGGATGGCATTGGCCATCAGCGGATCGCCACCCATGGCGTAGATATCGCTGATGGCATTGGTGGCGGCGATGCGCCNGAAGTCGAAGGGATCATCGACGATGGGCATGAAGAAATCGGTGGTCGAGACCAAGCCGCGTTCCTCATCGATGGCATAGACCGCGGCGTCGTCACGGGAAGCATTGCCGACCCACAGCTTGGGATCGAGATGCTGGGCACCGCTGCCGGCGAGGATCACCTCCAGCACCTGCGGCGAAATCTTGCAACCGCAACCGGCGCCATGGCTGTATTGGGTCAGGCGAATGGGCTCGCTAAGGGAATCGCTCATGGGAAAGTCCTGGCTGATCGGGGGATGCCGATTCTAGCAGCGTTTGAAAGCCGAAACGAACTGGAAGCCAGTAAGCAAGCACACACCAATTACAACAATCGCTCCAGAGCCTGGGCGCAGCCTGACAAGATTCTCCAGTTCATTGCGCCCCATCCTGCACTCCGATCAATTCGATTTTGGGACCAGCCATCACAGAAACCAGGAAGTGATTGCGGCCAGCCAGCTTCTTCTGGAATTCGGCAGGGCGATACACCGTGAGGGAAATCTTCCTACCCAGGCGCGCTTCGAGGGTAACCAGATCCGGGTAGAGATCAGCACTACCGAGCTCATCGGCAAGTACCAGCAGGTCGATATCGCTGGTGGCCGTATCCAGTCCCTTGGCCACCGAGCCATAGAGGAAGGCCCTGTCGATTTGCGCCGCGAAAGGCTGGAGCATAGCCTTGATCGCATCGGCCACGCCAAAGGTCTTGCGAATGATGGCGCTTAATTCCGAAAAGATTGGAGAATCCGGGTTGGGCTTGTAGAGCAGTACCCGCCCCACCTCTTCCCTCACCAACAAACCGGCCTCGGTCAGCTTACCCAGCTCTCGCTGGGCCGAGGCCGAGCTGATGCCAGTACTGCTCATCAGCGCGCGCAAGTGCATACCCTCTGGGCGCAAGAATAGCTGGCCGAGAATGGCTTGGGTAGATCTGGAGAATAAGGCGTCACCGACGGTAGTCATGCGCTCAATTCTAGCTCAATTGCGCTAAATTGAGCACAATGCAACAG
>NZ_BADI01000840.1:0-1194 GCF_000333555.1 Herbaspirillum sp. B65
CGCCGGTATTCCTCGCAAGACCGCTGACGTAGTCGCGCAGGATGCGCTCGACCCGCCCTTCCCGGCTATCCTCCAGCCACACCATAGGCAGGCTCTGCATCCGCTGGTGCAAGGCCAGCGGCAAGGCACACACGCCGATCAGGCGGCTTTCATCTTCCAGGGCAAACCAGTGATGCCCTTGCGCCTGCAACTTGATCAGGGCAATCGCCAGCCTGTGCTCGAAATCGATGGGCGCCGGTTGCGGGCTGGCGCGCTTGCCGAAGCTGGAGCCGCGATGATTGGCATAGGCTTCCAGATCCAGCGCATTGTCCAGTTGCAGCAGGACGTCGGTCTTGCCGCAGCCGGTCATGCCGCCCACCACCACGAAGCCACACTCGGCCAGTGCCTGGTCGATGGCCTCCATCAAGAAATGGCGCAACGCCTTGTAGCCACCTGCCACGCGCGGATAGGCGATGCCGGCCTCGCTCTGCAACCACTGTTGCGTGATCTGCGAGCGCAGCCCGCCGCGGAAGCAATACAGGCAACCTTCCGGGTGCGCCTTGGCAAACTGCGCCCAGGCCGCAATGCGCGCCTCCTTGACGGCACCGCTGACCAGTTGATGCCCCAGGGCGATGGCCGCCTGCTGGCCCTGCTCCTTGTAGCGCAGACCCACTTCATGGCGTTCGCTATCGTTCATCAACGGCAGGTTCACTGCCATGGGGAACGCCCCCTTGCCGAACTCCACCGGCGCCCGCGCATCCAGCATGGGCGTATCGGCGATGAACAAGGCACGGCTGGGCTGTAGATCAGACATCAGAGCACCTCGACCGCGTAGCGCTGTCGTTCCACCAGCTCGCCGATGGGCGCCAGTTCCAGGCCGAGGGCAGCAGCGGTGGCGAGGAATTCTGGATTGGCCTCGGGCCGCACAGCCACCAGCAAGCCGCCGCTGGTCTGCGGATCGCACAGCAGGTGCTTCTGGCTCTCGCTCAAGGGGCTGATCTTGCTGCCATAGCTCTCGAAGTTGCGCCCGGTACCGCCCGGCACACAGCCTTCGGCCAGGTAATACGGCACGCCCGGCAGGCTGGGCACCCGCGCGTGCTGGATGCGGGCGCTCACGCCGCTGCCTTCGCACATCTCCACCAGGTGACCCAGCAGGGCGAAGCCGGTCACATCCGTCATGGGCGGCTACGCCCGCAGCTTTGCGAAGCGGCTACC
>NZ_BADI01000839.1:0-1419 GCF_000333555.1 Herbaspirillum sp. B65
GCCGCACGCATTTGCAGCAAGCCCTGCCGGTGACCTTCGGGTACAAAGTCGGCATCTGGCTGGCCATGTTCGACCGACATCAAGAACGCCTGGCGCAACTACGCCCGCGCGTGGCCGTGGTGGAGTTCGCCGGTGCGGCTGGCACGCTGGCTTCGCTGGGTGAAGACGGCTTTGCAGTGCAAGAAGCACTGGCCGCCGAACTGGGACTGGGCGTACCTGCCACCACCTGGCATGTGGCGCGCGATGGCTTTGCCGAAGCGGTCAACCTGCTGGCGCTCATTACCGGCTCGCTGGGCAAGATCGCGCTGGACATCATGATCATGGCCTCCACCGAATTTGCCGAAGTCTACGAGCCCTTCGTCAAGGGGCGTGGCGCCAGCAGCACCATGCCGCAAAAGCGCAACCCGATCTCCAGCGAACTCATGCTGGCGGCTTCCAAGGCGGTACGCCAGCACGCCGGGCTGATGGTCGATGCGATGGTGCAGGACTTCGAGCGCGCCACCGGCCCCTGGCATGCGGAATGGATCGCGATTCCTGAAAGTTTCATCCTCAGTGCGGGCGCGTTGCACCAGGCCAAGTTCGCGCTCGGCGGCCTGATTGTCGATACCGAGCAGATGAAGCGCAACCTTGGCATCAGCCGCGGCCTGATCGTGGCCGAAGCCGTGATGATGGCCATGGCACCGCACATCGGCCGCCAGCAGGCGCACGATGTGGTCTATGACGCCTGCCGTACCGTCAACGAACAGGGCGGCACCCTGGCCGAGGCGCTGGCGGTGCTTCCGGAGGTGACCGCTTATTTTGACCGCGCCGCCATTGATCGCATGACCGACCCATCGAACTACCTCGGGCTGGCGCCGCATATGGTGGACCGGGCTGTTGCGCAATCACGCAACTACTGAGCTCAGGGTGAGGAGAGAGACATGAATACACAAAATGCAAAGCAAGATCGCAACGACGACATCATCACCCCGCGCAAGGGCCTGCCTTGGTACCGGAAGTTGGGCATGCAAGTGCTGCTGTCGCTCATACTCGGGATTGCGGCGGGATTCCTGTTTCCCAAGTTCGCCACCCAGCTCAAGGTACTGGGCGACATGTTCCTGTCGCTGATCAAATGCGGGGTCGCCCCGCTGGTGTTTCTGACCATCGTCCACGGTATCGCTTCGGCGGGCGATATCCGCAGTGCCGGCCGGGTGGGTTGGCGCTCGATCATCTACTTCGAGGTGATCTCCACCTTTGCCCTGATCCTCGGTCTGGCCGCGGGCAACCTGTTGCAGACCGGGGCCGGCATGAGTCCCGTCGCCGGCGCCGTGCCACTACCGCCCTCGGCGGGCCAGGCGGCACCACAGGGATTCCTGGAATTCCTGCATCACATCGTGCCGGACAACTTCATCGGCGCTTTCACCAAGGGGGAACTGCTGC
>NZ_BADI01000838.1:0-938 GCF_000333555.1 Herbaspirillum sp. B65
GCGGATGACGATGCGGGGCCAGCAGGCGATCGACCAGCGTCTGCAGGCGATCGGCTTCCTTGATGATGACCTGGGTGTATTCGCGCAATTCCTTCAGATGCCGCTCGGGCAGCTCCAGCTCCAGCAACTGTGCTGCGCCACGGATACCGCCCAGCGGATTCTTGATCTCGTGGGCCAGGTTGCGGATGAGCTCCTTGTTGGCCTGGCTCTGGTCGAACATGCGTTCTTCACGGTCCAGCTTGAGTTGCTGCACGTTCTCGCGCAGCTCCAGCAGCACCGGCATGTCGAGGCTATCGAGGGGCGTGACGATGGTATGGACCTGCAACGGTTCGCGGTTGGCGCGCTCCAGCACCAGGTCCAGGCGCTTGTCGGCGAACTGGTGTTCGATGGCCTGGTAGAACAGCGCGGTGAGCTCCTTGCCGTTGAGGAAGAGCTCGGAGAGCTTCTGTTGCGAGAGCACCTTGAAGGAACTCTCCAGCAGGTTCTCGGCTGCCGCGTTGGCATAGACGATGCCACCCTTGGCGTCGAGGATGATGACAGCCGAGGCCAGCAGGTCCAGGCCATCGAGGGAAGGAAGCGGTGTCTTCATGGGAGGATTCGTGATGCCTGAGGTCATGTCTTCTTGCTCGCTCTTGCGCAGTCGTTGATGCATCCTGACTAGCAATTTTCGGGCGCACTGCGTGCTGAGATCGGCAGCGCCGCGCATAAAAAAAGGGGAAGCAAGCTTCCCCTTTTTCTCCGGATGCGGATTCGATTACAGCGAGTAGTACATGTCGAATTCGATCGGGTGCGTGGTCATGCGGAAGCGTTGGACTTCCTGCATCTTCAGCTCGATGTAGGCATCGATCATGCTGTCGGTGAAGACGCCGCCACGGGTCAGGAACTCGCGATCGTTGTCCAGGTGTTCCAGGGCTCATCCAGCGAAGCACAGACGGTCG
>NZ_BADI01000837.1:0-9882 GCF_000333555.1 Herbaspirillum sp. B65
ATTTATACAAATAAAGGGCAGGCCATCGCAGATATCAGCGCTCTGACCGCCTGCCCTGTCAGCAAAGGACGCCTACGAGTACCTACGATCTCGTAGGCGTCCCCCCCTTGCATTTGACGAAAGCTGGTCGAGGCCGCCATTACTCATAGGCGGATTTGAATAACATCCACGGAGTTAGAAGGCTTTGGAAAGAAGTTTCCCGGAACTATGACGACTCCGTCAAAAGCGACCTCAGCGCTCAAGTTCAACGGGATGTTCTCAGAATCGAGTTCGCCATATCCTTCCAGGTCGAACTCGCCTGAAAGTGCGATCTCGAAGCGAGCGAAATCCGCGACCTGTCTAATGGATAGCGATTCGAGGCGCACGCAATGATGCGCCGTCAAGTAAATAGAACACTCCACAGATGCGGGATCGGAAATCGTACGTAAAGAAGCTCCGTCTAGATTCATCCAATCCTGGATAGGCCACTGGAGCCAATTGCAAAGGAGGGAGCATTCCAACTCCTCGCCTTCCCAAAAAATAGGGAGGCATGGCAACGAGAAATTCTAGAACAGACCGCGTCGAACACCCATTGATGGATTCTCAAATAAATGCGCGTAGAGCATGCCGGGACGATTTTTTTCACTCGAAATCGACAAAGACATATGGTGCTTAAGGTTTGTTGATATTGAATGTCGGCTCCTGGCCGATTGCAGACTTCATAACAATTGCACTGCGTCGCAATTGCGTGGAGTTGCGTTCTCATGGAAGATATCCGCCAGGTATACACAAAGCTCATTTTCGACTATGTCGTGGGGCAGAACAAAATCCGCTGGTCTGCGCTTTCCGTCCGTCCCAAGGTAATACGCTTGCCATGCACCGCACGAGCCTGTGACAGCGATAAGCTTTCCGAAAATATTGAACCTTAACTCTTTCATTGGCACCCTCCAAATTCATGTGTGTCCGATTTTGGCCGGAAGCCGACTTGAAACACTATCGGCTAGAGGCAGATCGTTGGCTTCGCTATGTATCCAATGGCTACTTCTGGCCGAAAGCAGCCGCTCTCTTTCACGCTCGCTGGCGATATTCTCTACTGGATATCGATACCGAATTTCCATCAGGATCTTTCGCGTTAGCGAATTGATAGCCATTTGCCTGATGGGTACTGCCGAATTCCAGGCCTCTTTGCGCCGAGTCGGCCTTGAATTTTTCAACATCGGAAACGCTGAACATCAGCTTGACCACTGCCTGCCCAAATTTCAGAGATTTGGCTGCCTGATGAATCAAAAGGTTGATGCCGGCACCTGGAGCATTCAATTCGATGAGCCCGTCATCTACTTCACCGGTCGTCTTGAATCCGAAATGATCTTTGTAGAAAGCACTGGTTACGGCGGGATTACGCGCGTATATCAAAATCGTATTGAGCGGTGCAGTCATGGCTTTGAACAGAGGAATAGGAAATTTGAGAGTTTGGCCGAAGATCCTCGGCTGCCGACCTTATCATAAAAACTATTTTTTTCAGCCAGTATCTGACTCTTCGTGAAATTCTGCTTCTGGCCGATTGCGGACATGTCTTATTTTTCGAGATCACAGCGTGCCACGTTTTGAGTGAGCGTAACCGAAGTCGCTATCGATGCACCCATCGCGCACATTGAGCGATCCAAGGGAGTCAATAACTTGATGGTGTATCGAGGAGGGGTTGAGACCAGCAACACCTTCCCTACTTCTTTACCATCGCTGTAAAGCACGACATGAGATGTTCGATTGTCCTCATCACTCCACTCAGAATCCCAGTCATGACGAGAGGCAGATAAGTTACAGTCATTGCCCCTCTTATTCATGCTTACATATGTGTATTCATCTACTTTTCCACCAACTATCTTGATTTCCGCGGTATAGACAACACCCCTCTCCAGGCTGCGACAAGAGAGTATCTGGGTATCGTCGGCAGCGAAAGAAAGAGAAGACATACACCCAAAAATCAATGGAAAAAATATGAATTTTTCTTTCATTCGTTTTTATCGATTTAATTAATGGAACCAGGGTTGAAGCGATTGTCTGTATTAAAAGCGCCGGTTTAGAAGGCCGTCCCGTGTACATACCCTGCAGTATTGATGTCTGCTATGGCTCATAATGAACGTCCACATCACTGCTGCGCCTACCGTTTCACCGTAAGACATGGGAAAGCCATCCAGACTGACACGCCAGCCTTCGGCCACCGGCTCGACCTTCAGACGCTGCGTCTGAGCCAATTCATCGCACCAGGCAACCATGCGGCGGTCTTCATCCATGTTCATCGCAGCGCCCTCCATTAGATTGGACAATCGGTTCCAGGAAATCAGAACGGCTTGTTCGGCAAGAACTTTCCGTCCAGGGTAATGACTGCCCGCGAGCCGCCTTCCGGGTCGTCGACCTTCTTGATGTCCAGCTTGAAGTTGATGGCACTGATGATGCCGTCACCGAATTGTTCATGAACCAGTGCCTTCAGGGTGGTGCCGTAGATCTGCACCATCTCGTAGAAGCGATAGATCGTCGGATCGCTCGGTACGCCGTCGGGGATGCTGCCGCGCAGTGGAATGGCCTGCAACTGCCGGGCATCGCTGGACTCCAGGCCGAGCCGGCCGGCCACCAACTCGGCAGCTTCCTTGGGCAGGGCATGTTGCCCCAGCAGTGCAGCGGTGACATACGCCACGCGCAGGCCGGTACC
Source organism: Herbaspirillum sp. B65 (assembly GCF_000333555.1). Lineage (NCBI taxonomy): Bacteria > Pseudomonadati > Pseudomonadota > Betaproteobacteria > Burkholderiales > Oxalobacteraceae > Herbaspirillum > Herbaspirillum sp. B65. The sequence continues at coordinate 2,687 of NZ_BADI01000837.1, forward strand.
TTCTGCCAGCTCGCTGAAACTCAGGTCTTTGGCTGCTTTTGCTGCGATGACGCGGGCGGTCAATTCAAGACGCGCGTCTTGGGTCACATTGGATTGGATCATGATAAAGCTCCTTTCAGGGTCGAGAAAATGCTCAGTGGGCTTGCTGCGCCGAGACGCCAAAGGCCACGGCATCAGGGAAGTCGGCCAGGCTTACGAAGAGGTCTTGCTTGCCATCCAGGGCATTGATGGCGCCGGTTTCGATCTCATACACCCATCCATGCAAGGACAACTTGCCCTGTTTCAGGGCCAGGGCAACCGTCGGATGGGTACGGATATTGGTCAACTGCGCAATCACGTTGGCGTACACCATCGCGCTGACCTTCGCCTCGGGGGTCTCGTGGCGATGTGCCTCGTTGACGGCCTTGGCGGCGTCACAGTGACGCAACCAGTTCGCTACCGCCGGGAGATGATCCAGGCAGGTATGCTTGGCCACCGCAGTCATGGCGCCACAGTCGCTATGGCCGCACACCACGACATCGGTGACCCCCAGCACCCCCACCGCATATTCCACGCTGGCGGTAACGCCACCAGGTTCCGACGTGTAGGACGGCACGATGTTGCCGGCATTGCGAATGACGAATACATCACCCGGTTGCTGCTGGGTCAGTAGTTCAGGTACCACACGGCTATCCGAACAGGTAATGAACAGCGCTCCGGGGTTCTGATGGGTAGCCAGCCTCTGGAACAGGGTCGACATGCCCGGGAACACGTCTTCCTGGAACTTCATTGCACCTTCGATAAACGGTTTCATGTGAATGCTCCTCGTTGCGATGAGTGCATCATCGAACCTTTGAGCTATTATTTCCAAGACCCATTTTTTATAGAAACCATTGGTTTTACCAATAGCTAAAGCCGGTCTGGAATGACGTGACGGGCCACATCAATGGAAGACACCTATGCAGCTTCGTCATATTCGCTATTTGCTGGCCGTTGCCGAGCACGGCAACTTTACGCGCGCCGCCCAGGCCCTTCACGTTTCGCAGCCAACGCTTTCGCAACAGATCATGCAACTGGAAGAAACGCTTGGCGTGGTACTGCTTGACCGCAGCGGTCGCACGGTCAAGACAACGGATGCAGGGCGCGTCTACATCGAGCACGCCCGCAGAGCCTTGCTTGAACTGGATGGCGGGCGGCGGGCCATCCTGGATGTGCAAGAACTTGAGCGCGGAGAACTGCGCCTGGCCACCACGCCGACATTCACCGCCTACCTGGTCGGCCCGCTATTGGCTGCATTTCAGGCGAAGTATCCAGGCATTACGGTACGACTCAAGGAAATGTCTCTGGATACGATATCGGCAGCGGTCGCCGCCGATGAGGTCGATCTGGGTATCGCCTTCCATGTCGCGCGCCCTAACGAAGAGATCGGCTGTGAGACGCTGCTGAGGGAAAGATTGAGCGTCGTGGTGGGCCAGCACCACCACTTCTTCAAACGCAAGCGCAGCATCACACCTCAGATGCTGGCCTCTGAGCGACTGTGCCTGCTCAGCGCTGAGTTTGCGACGCGTGATCACGTCGATGACTATCTGCGGGTCCAGAAGGTGTCACCGGCTATCGTCATCGAAGCCAATACCATCGGTGCGTTGATCGAAGTGGTCAGGCGCAGTACCCTGGTCACCATTCTTCCCGAGGCCATCGGCGAGCAGCATCCCGATCTGCGCAACATTGCCATCTCCCCCGCCCCCAAACCACGTACCGCGGCCATACTCCGTCGCCGGGATGCCTATCAGTCTGCGGCTGCTTTGGCGTTTACCCGGTTATGCAGAGATTTCCCCGCTTGATGGCTTCCAGTAACGCCACGCCAACGATCAACCTGCGGCCGCCCTGCTGCGGACATTTGCGAACTCGCCTCAAATTCTGAACACATTCCAAAAAAGTGGTTGACCACTGAGAATGATCGTTCTACTATGTGTAGAACGATCATTCTCACCACAAGGGTTCCCATGGATTCTTCAGACGACGCATCCCTTACCTCCCGCCTGTTGGCGACCACGGAAAAGCTGATTTACTCGGGCGGCATTCATGCCACCGGCATGGACGCCATCGTCAAGGAGTCCGGTGTAGCGCGACGCAGTATCTACCGGCTCTACGCCAACAAGGAGGAGTTGGTGGCGGCCGCTCTGCTGGCGCGGGACCAGCGCTGGATGTCGTGGTTTGTTGGGGCGACTTCGCAGACCGGCGCACCGAGGGCGCGCCTGGAGTCGATCTTCCCTGCGCTGCGCCAATGGTTCGAGAGTGAAGACTTCCATGGCTGCGCGTTCATCAATGCCGCCGGTGAGCTGGGCAAGACCCATCCCGACATCGGCGCTGTCTCGGCGCTGCATAAGCAGCGTCTGCTTTCCTATCTTCGGGAGCTGACCAGTGCGTCAGGTCTGGACCATCCCGATGAAGTCGCCAACTATTTTCTTATCCTGATCGACGGCGCAACAGCAGTTGCAATGGTCACCGGTGATGCGAGTGCCGCCGATAGTGCTGGCAGGGCGGCCGCCCTGCTTTTATCGAACCTGCCGCAAGAGGCAGGATCAAGTTCATCTAACCGTTGAGGTCCTATCATGTCATCCAATCCCGAAGTCCGTCCTCCCCTTCCGCCGTTCACCCTTGAGTCCGCCATTCAGAAGGTGCGCCTTGCTGAAGATGGCTGGAACACCCGCGACGCCGCGAAGGTGTCGCTTGCCTACAGCCTGGATACCCGCTGGCGCAATCGCGCCGAGTTCGCCAATGGCCGTGACCAGGCGCGTGCCTTCCTTGAGCGCAAGTGGGCCAAGGAGCTGGAATACCGTCTCATCAAGGAACTGTGGGCCTTTACCGGCAACCGCATTGCCGTGCGCTACGCCTATGAATGGCGCGACGATTCCGGCAACTGGTTCCGCTCCTATGGCAACGAGAATTGGGAATTCAAGGAAGACGGGCTGATGCTCAACCGCTACGCCTGCATCAATGATCGCCCCATCGCCGAAAGCGAAAGACTGTTCCGCTGGCCGCTGGGACGCCGTCCTGACGATCACCCGGGACTTTCCGAACTGGGACTCTAAGCGCATAAAAATGATGGCCTGGCTCTCACGATCCAGGCCATTTCGTTTTAGCCACTAGACCAGCCCGGTCGGTTGTTTTGCTTCTTCCAGCAGCCATTGTGCGAACGCTTGGAGGGGCTCGCCAGCATGTTGCAATGGTTCAGGGAGCACCAGACAGAAGGTCCTGGAAATGCCTGCGTCTTGCGGCCAGGGTGCCACCAGACGCCCTTGCGCCAGTTCCCCTTCCACATACAGGCGTGGCACCAGCGCTACGCCCAGGCCGGCCAACGCGGCCTCGATGAGCATCCCATGCAAGTCATAGCGCGGGCCTTGGGCGGCATGAGTCAGGCTGATCCCGGTCTGCGCGGCATAGCGCTGCCAGGCGTCGTGATTCTGGCGCCGATGCAGCCTGGGCAAGGTATCCAGTGCGGGTGCGCGGATTGCTCCTCGCAACAATGCAGGATGACATACCGGGATCAGCACCTCATCGAGCAGGCGATACGTGTGCATTCCGGCCCAGGCCGGATGGACGAAATGAATCGCCGCATCCAATCCACTGCCGGCCAGCAGGAACGGCTCCATGCGTTGGGCAAGATGCACCGTGATGTGAGGATGCAATGCGGCCAAGCGCGGCAGACGGGGGATGAGCCAGCGCATGGCGAACGTGGGGCTCACTGCAATATCGAGGCTGGCCCCATGGGTGGGCTGGGACATCAGATGCTGACTGTCTCGATCAAGACGTTCCAGCGTTTCCCGGACGTGGCTGGCGTAGCGTTGGCCATGTGGCAGCAAGCGCACCCGATTGCCGATCCGCTCAAACAGCGTTACCCCCAGAAATCCTTCCAGACGCCCGATCTGACGGCTGATGGCGCCTTCCGTCAGGGCCAGTTCTTCGGCGGCCCGGGCGAAACTGCCATGACGTGCCGCAGCCTCGAATGCCATCAGTGAGCTATTGCTGGGAATCCTGCGCCGCATGGTGTTCTTGACCGGGAGATGAGTGGCAATGCCAGCTTTACTTTTTGTCACTGAAGCTTACCTAAATATCGATTTATTGGCGTGAAAACACTACCTATGATGACATCTCCTCAACCAAATAGACCACCGCTCAGATGCACGGTGGACCGCCATCATTATGATCTATACCGTCGAATGCAGCTTTGCCGATCCCCTCAGCGAAGCAGAATGGAACGATTTCTATAGCCTGGAAAAGCTCCCGGCCCTCATCTCCGTGAGCGGCTTTCACACCTCACAACGATTCAAGGCCTTGAGCAAAGGCTGTCCGACCTATCTTGCGCTGCATACCATCGACGATCTCGAAGTCCTGCTCTCTGAGGAGTATCAGCGCAAAGGCGGCGGCAATTTCGCACGCTGGCAACAGCACATCACGCACTGGCATCGCAATCTCTATGAAACCTCGGCAGCCGCGCCTGCTGTGTTGGATGGCGCGTATCTGCTGCTCAGTGCGGCCGGCCCCGATCCGCTGCGGGCGATGGGACTATCGCCTCGGCTCCTCAACGCAGTCGCATTGGAGCAATCCCCGCCACAGAGATGGATGGCAGTCTGGCGCGATCCCATCGATATCGACCACGCTGCTCTGCCTGAAGGACTACACCTCTACACGCCGATGACCGCGCAACTGAGCAGCGGTAGCGAACCGGCCATCCACCCGGCGAGCTGACGCGATGCCCAACGTGACCATCTTCATCCATCAAGACCGGATGCCTGGCGCAGAATGCCTGGAGCGGCTTAGTGCGAGCTGCGAACAACTCTGCATCGGGATACTGGAAGCCCTGCCGGAAAACGTCCACATCGTCTATGTCGCAGTCACCCATGGCAAAGGTCATCCTGCCTGGGCCGATATCCGGTATCGGATGTCGCCCCATAGAACGCCGGCTGTCATGGACGATTTCATGCAACAACTGGACGCGGCCATACAAGCCTGTACCGGACTGATGCCACGCATCCGCTGCTTTGCTTACGCAGCGCAGGCCATCAGTGCGCGTCATTGACACCGACCGAAGACGACCATACGAAAATGAATTTCCCCAGTCAGCAAATCGGTGATTTTTCCGTCACCGCCATCAGCGATGGTTTTCTCCGCGCACCACTGGATGTGCTATCCAATATCGATCCCGCGGAGGCCGCTCGGCTACAGCAAGATGCCGGCATGACCGACCCCTCTGCCATCCATATCAATTGCTACCTGATCCGCAGCCCGCAGCGAACCGTGCTGGTCGACACGGGCGCGGGAGGTTTCAAGCAATGGGGCGGCAGCTTGCAGGACAATCTCCGACGGGCCGGCGTGCTGCCGTCCGAGATCGATACAGTCCTTCTGACCCATGCTCATCCGGATCATATCGGCGGGCTGCTCAATGGCGCGGGAGAACTCAGCTTTCCCGACGCGGAGCTGGTACTGCATGAGCAGGAACTCTCCTTCTGGCAGAACGATATCCACCTGCACCGCGCCAACGAACGGGCTCGTGGCAACTTTCTCTTCGCACGCCAGGTGTTCGAGAAGTATCGCGACCGGATCCGCCTCTTCGCCGGCGAAGAGGTACTTCCTGGCATCAGCGCCCAGTCGCTTCCCGGACATACCGCCGGACATTGCGGGTATCGGGTCCAGTCGAATGATCAGGACCTGCTGATCTGGGGGGATATCGTGCATTTCCCGCACCTGCAGATCAGTCACCCTGAAGTCTCCATCGCATTCGATCTCGATGCGCATCTTGCGGCAGCCACACGAACGCGCTTGCTTGACATCGTCAGTGCCGACCAACTGCTCATTGCCGGTATGCACCTCGGCGAAGAAGGCTTCGTACGGATTATTCGAAATGGCAAGCACTACCGGCTCGTCAGCCAGCAACGATGATCGATGAACCGTGCGCATAAAAATGGCCTGGATCGTGAGATCCAGGCCATTTCCTTTTTTATGGGCCGCCGTTTCTTCCCCTTGCAGATCCTACCCACGCGGCGGCACGTGGGCAGGCCTCCCCTGCTGACTGTTACCGATGACAGATCAGTCGTCTTCAGCACCGCCGATGCCCAGCTCCTGGATCTTGCGGGTGATGGTGTTGCGACCGATGCCCAGGCGCACGGCGGCGTCGTTCTTGCGGCCGTGGGTGTGCTTGAGGGCGATCTTGATCAATGCCGCTTCGAACTGGCGGCCGAGGATGTCCATCACCTCCGGTTGCTCCGAGGCCAGCATCTGGGCAGCTTCGGTTTCCAGCAGCGAGATCCAGCTACTACTCCCGGCTTCGGCAGTCGTCGCACCTGGCGCCGCTTCGGCATAGGCGAGCGGGGTCGCCATGGCCGACGCCGAGGCGGGCGCGGCCACGATCTGCGCCGGTTGCGGTGCGTGCACGCGTTCTTCCACCAGGTCTTGCGGCAAGTCCTTGATCTCGACCGTCTGGCCAGGCGCCATCACGGTGATCCAGTTGCACAGGTTTTCCAGTTGCCGCACGTTGCCGGGGAACTCCAGTTGCGACAGGAACTGCATGGCCTGCGGCGACAGGCGCTTGGCTTCCACGCCGAGCTGGCGCGCACTCTGCGCCAGGAAGTAGCGGGCCAGGATGGGAATGTCCTCGCTGCGCTCGCGCAAGCTGGGCAGGCGCAGGCGAATCACGTTCAGGCGATGGTACAAGTCTTCGCGGAACAAACCTTCACGTACCCGCTGTTCCAGGTTCTGGTGAGTGGCCGCAATGACGCGTACATTGGCCTTCAAGGATTGGTGGCCGCCGACGCGATAGAAGTGGCCGTCCGAGAGCACGCGCAACAGACGCGTCTGCAAGTCCAGCGGCATGTCACCGATTTCATCGAGGAACAAGGTGCCGCCTTCGGCCTGTTCGAAGCGGCCACGGCGCATGGCTTGCGCACCGGTGAAGGCGCCACGTTCATGGCCGAACAGTTCGGACTCCAGCAAGTCCTTGGGAATGGCGGCGGTGTTCAATGCCACGAAGGGTTGGCTGGCGCGCGGGCTGTGCTTGTGCAGGGCACGTGCCACCAGCTCCTTGCCGGAGCCGGATTCGCCGGTGATCAACACCGTCACGTTCGACTGCGACAGGCGACCGATGGCGCGGAACACGTCCTGCAGGCGGGGGGCTGGCCAAAAATCTCGGGGGTCTGGGCCGGCGCCTGCTCGATGTCGGT
>NZ_BADI01000836.1:0-2269 GCF_000333555.1 Herbaspirillum sp. B65
TCAGCTCGAGAGCGAGCTAGTGCCTGGGCTGGCCTATAACATCGCCGTGACCATCTTCGGCGGCTTTGCCGGCCTCATCATCACCTGGCTCATCGACGTCACCGGCGACAAGCTGTCGGTGAGCTACTTCGTCATCTTCGGCGCGGTGTTGAGCCTGGCGGCCTCGACGGCGGCACGTTACGTCTTGCGTCTGCGCTGATCGAAACGACCTGCTGCCCGCTACGGCAGCAGGTCCGCCCCTGCCGGGGCGGCCTTCCTGTCGCCCTATCCCCACCTTTCCATCCCTGCCCCGACTCGCTTTTCTCAGCGGGCGCGAGCACTTCCCGTTGGCTTCTGCCGCCCTTGTACATCGGCAATAAACTACATATTGTGTTTGGGTTTTACCCCCATTAAAGTGCGGGGCGCGTCTCGCCAAAGCAGCGCTTGGCAATACCTGGCGAGACGTCCATTCGCGTTCCGGTATGCCCTGCAGACGTAGCCCGACGACCCCGACGAAGCCGCCAGACACGCTCTTCATAGCGATGAAAAACTTCGTCGGTACCATGCCAGGAAATATTCGCTGGCCGAGGCGCGCACGCCAACAGGCCAGGCATCACGAGCATCCGTCATCCACCGCGCCGGTCGCCATGAAGGGACTGGTCGTATCCCTCGGGGGTCCATCGTGAATTTCCGCAATACCAAAGTCGCCACCCAGTTGATGCTGGGCTTTTCCATCCTGATCCTGTTCATGGCCGCGCTGGGCGGCAATGCCCTCTACCAGATGGGCAACATCAACCAGCAGCTCATCGAGGTCCAGACCAACTGGATGCCCAGCGTGACCACAGCACAGACCATGCTGGCCGAAATGCGGGCGGTCAACCTGGCGCAATATCGCGCCCTCACCGCCAATGACGCACAACGGATGCAGGACGCCAAGACCCGCATCGCCTCCGCCCTGGGCCGCTACAGCAAGGCTGCCGAACAATATCGCCACCTGGTCAGCACGCCCGAAGAACAAAAGGCCTTCGATGAGCTGCAAGACTTGCTGGCCCGTTACAAGCAGATCGGCGACCAGTTGCTGCAGAGGGTCGAGCAAGGCCAGGAAGTCGAAGCCGCCAATATCATGAAGGACACGCTCTATCCGGTGCGCACCGCCATGGAAGCGAAGATCCAGCAGATCATCAGCATCAACCAGCAAGGTGCTGCCCGCGCCGCCGAAGAGGGCCAGGCCAGTTATGTCCACAGTCACGGGATCATCATCGCCTTCACCCTGGCCGCAGCCGTAGCCGGCCTGGTCATTGCGCTGTTGATCAGCCGCCGCCTCACCCGCCAGTTGGGTGGCGAGCCGGGCCAGGCGATGTGGCTGTCGGGCCAGATCGCAGCCGGCAACCTGGCGGCCCGGCTGGAACTGAAAAGCCATGACACCAGCAGCCTGATGCGTTCGCTGATGATCATGCGCGACCAGCTCAGCGGTCTGGTGGGCCAGATCAAGCACGCCAGCAGCTCGATCCACGTGGCCGCGCATGAGATCGCGCAAGGCAACATCGATCTCTCGCAACGCACGGAGGAACAAGCGGCCTCGCTGGAAGAAACCGCCTCCAGCATGGAACAACTGACCAGCACCGTGCAGCAGAACGCCAACAACGCCCGCCAGGCCAGTGGCATGGCCAGTGCAGGGGCGGAAGTGGCGCACCGGGGCGAAGCCGAAATCGCCCAGGTGGTGACGACCATGCGGGAGATGAGCGTGAGCTCACACCAGATGTCTGACATCATCAGCGTCATCGAGGGCATCTCCTTCCAGACCAATATCCTGGCCTTGAATGCTGCCGTGGAAGCGGCGCGTGCCGGCGAGAATGGACGCGGCTTTGCAGTGGTGGCCACCGAAGTGCGCGCGCTGGCCCAGCGCAGCGCGGCGGCGGCCAAGGAAATCAAGGACTTGATCGAGAACTCGGTGAACCGCATCCAGAGCGGCACGCGCCTGGTCGAAGCGGCCGGTGGCACGATTGCCGAGATCCTGCAATCGAGCAGCCGCACCACGACATTGATGAAGGAAATCGCCGCCGCCTCCGAAGAACAGAGCGCCGGCATCGGCCAGGTCAATACCGCCATCGTGCNAATGGACCAGGTCACGCAGCAGAATGCGGCCCTGGTCGAACAGGCGGCAGCCGCTGCACAATCCATGATGCAGCNAGCACAGGCGCTGACCGAGNNNCGTCTCGTGTTCACGCTGGAAGAAAGCGCGCTGGCGACCTTGCCGGGCATGGGCTGCAGCGCTTTGCCGGCACCTGCC
>NZ_BADI01000835.1:0-5700 GCF_000333555.1 Herbaspirillum sp. B65
GGAAGGGATGCAGNATTGACGTCTTACTTGTTCTTCTGCTGGGCAAACAGCGCATCCAAGCGCTGCTCGTAGCTGTGGTAATCGATGCGGTCGTACAGTTCCATGCGGGTCTGCATGGTATCGACCACGTTCTTCTGGGTGCCGTCGCGGCGGATCGCCTGGTAGACATTCTCGGCGGCCTTGTTCATGGCGCGGAAGGCCGACAGCGGGTAGAGCACCAGCCCGACGTCGGCGCCCTTCAATTCTTCCACCGTAAACAGCGGGGTCGAGCCAAACTCGGTGATGTTGGCCAGGATCGGCACCTTGACCGCGTTGGCGAACTGTTTGTACATGGCCAGGTCGGTGATGGCTTCCGGGAAGATCATGTCGGCACCGGCTTCGACACAGGCCACGGCGCGCTCCACGGCGGCCTCCAGGCCTTCCACGGCCAGCGCATCGGTGCGCGCCATGATGACGAAGTTGTCATCGGTGCGGGCATCCACGGCGGCCTTGATGCGGTCCACCATTTCCTGCTTGCTGACGATTTCCTTGTTGGGACGATGGCCGCAGCGCTTGGCGCCGACCTGGTCTTCGATATGCATGGCAGCGGCGCCAAACTTGATCATCGACTTGACGGTACGCGCCACGTTGAAGGCCGAGGCGCCGAAGCCGGTATCCACATCCACCAGCAAGGGCAGGTCGCACACATCGGTGATGCGGCGCACGTCGGTGAGCACGTCGTCCAGACTGGAGATGCCCAGGTCGGGCAAGCCCAGCGAGCCGGCGGCCACACCGCCACCGGACAGGTAGATCGCGCGGAAACCGGCGCGCTTGGCCAGCAAAGCATGGTTGGCGTTGATCGCGCCGATGACTTGCAGCGGAGATTCTTCCTTGACGGCCTGGCGAAACGCTGCGCCTGCGGAGTGGAGAGCCATGGTGGACACCTTCTTGGTAAGGGTAGGTTGCTGGATGGACGGGATGCTGGCGTGGCAGCGGTAGCGGGGCTGCCGACTGCGGTGCTTGTCGTTCACTATTGCAACGGTCGTGCCATCGCAGTGCAGCATGGGATGCTTGGTCCTGCGAATAAACCTTCATACAGGCTGGAACCCACGTCAGATGGGGGATGTCAGCACCGACCCTGGTCGGCGGCGGGCAAGCTTTGTGGCCGCCCGGACTTGATCTGGCACAAGCATCCTGGTTTCACCAGTGTTACATTAACGTTTCACTGAAACATCCTCGAACACTTAGGCTGAAACAAGCTGCCGCCATGAAACGCCCTGCCCACTACGACCGTAATGCCGACAAACCCGTGATCTGGACCGTCTCGGTCTCCCGCCTGTCGGAACTGTTCCGCGACATCACCCTGGAATTCGACGCCGTGGCCGACATCGAGCCTATCCAGCTGGGCTTCGATGAAGCGGTGCGGCAGATCCGCGAGCGCCTGGCCAACGAGCGCTGCGACGTGGTGATCTCGGCTGGTTCCAACGGCGCCTATCTCAAGAGCCGCCTGCCGGTGCCGGTGGTAGTGGCCCGTGCCAGCGGCTTCGACGTCATGCAGGCCTTGGCGCGCGCACGCCAGATCAGCGCGCGCATCGCCCTGGTCACCTACCAGGAAGCCATGCCGGCCTTGAGCGAGTTCCAGCAGATGTTTGGTCTGGATATCGTCCAGCGCACCTATGCCACCGAGGAAGATGCACGCGCCGTGGTGCATGAATTGAAGGCCGCCGGCATCAAGGCGGTGGTGGGTGCCGGCCTGATCACCGACCTGGCCGAGGAAGCCGGAATGCAGGGCATCTTCCTGTATTCCGCGGCCACCGTGCGCCAAGCCTTCGAGGATGCGCTGGAACTGGCGCGTCTGACGCAACTGGAAAGCAGCCGCGGCCCCAGCCTGCCGGTGGCCGAGAACCTGCGCGCCCGGCATCACCTCAAGGATTTGCGGGGCGACTCGGCGCTGATGGAAACGGTGCGCCAGTCCATTACGCTGTTTGCCCGCTCGCCGGCCAATGTGCTCATCCAGGGCGAGACCGGCACTGGCAAGGAACTGGCGGCGCAAGCCATCCACCGCGCCCATCCACTGATGCAGGGCAAGACCCATGCCGCGCATCCCTTCGTGGCCATCAATTGCGGGGCGCTGGCCGAGTCGCTGCTGGAGTCCGAACTGTTCGGCTATGAAGAAGGCGCCTTCACCGGCTCGCGCCGTGGTGGACGCCCCGGGGTATTCGAGGCCGCCCATCGCGGCAGCCTGCTGCTCGATGAAATCGGCGAGATGCCCCTGCCCTTGCAGACGCGCCTGCTGCGCGTACTGGAAGAACGCGAGGTGGTGCGGGTGGGCGGTACCCGACCGATTCCGGTACAGGTGCGCATCATCAGCGCCACCCACTGCGACCTGGAGGCGCGGGTGCGCGAGGGGCGTTTTCGGGCCGACCTGTATTACCGTTTAAGCGTATTGCGCCTGCAACTGCCGCCCTTGCGCGCGCGCCGCGAGGATATCCCGGCGCTGGCCGAGTGGCATCTCAAGCACGCGCTGGCGGCGCTGGATGCGCGAGCGCACGCCAATCTGGGCGCGGAAATCCTGCGCTGCGCGCCGCTGCTGTGTGCATATGACTGGCCGGGCAATGTGCGCGAGCTGCGCAACCTGATGGAGCGGCTGGCGCTGTTTTTGGCCGCCGAGCCGCTGCAGGCGTTGACGGCGGCGCTGATCCAGCGCGTGGCGCCCGAGCTGGATCAGCGCTCGGTCGATGCAGACACGGAACTGCCTGCGGTGGACGACATGGAAATTGCCCCCGACCTGGAAGACATCCACGCCGCGCTGCGCCGTTTCCGCGGCAACCGGGCCGCTGCTGCACGTCACCTGGGGATGAGCCGGACTACCTTGTGGCGCAAGTTGAAGGACGCGCAGCAAGAGGCGCAAGAATGAGTTCAGAATGCGTGAAAAACGCGCGCAAAGAGAAAATCATTTATCAAATTCACCGCGCTTCCTGCACCCTGATAATCCCCCGCACTGCGCCTTGACAGTGCCACATCGCGCCGCCTATCCTCGCCCGCTGTAACGGCCAGTACCGTCACAGGAGCCCACCACAACCACCCATAGTCAGGCCGCGATCTTGGCCCAGCAGAGGCCGGCGCAGCGTGCTGCTCCTCCATCCACAGCCATCCATCAGGGAGTCCCCATGACCAGCAACACCACGGCGCCAGGCGCCGGCACCACGCATCCGCAAGCGCGGCGTGCGATCATCTCTTCGTCCATCGGCAATGCGCTCGAATGGTTCGATATCCTGATCTACGGCGCTTTTGCCGTGGTGATCGCCAAGCAGTTCTTCCCCACCGGGGACGACAGCGTCTCGCTGCTGCTGACCTTTGCCACCTTCGGCGTGTCCTTCTTCATGCGTCCGCTGGGTGCGGTGGTGCTCGGCGCCTACTCCGACCGCGCCGGGCGCAAGGCGGCGTTGATGCTATCCATCACCTTGATGACCATCGGCACGGCCATGATCGCCTTCATGCCCAGCTATGCCAGCATCGGCTTGCTGGCCCCGGCCGGCATCGCGCTGGGCAAGATGATCCAGGGCTTCTCGGCCGGTGGTGAATTCGGCAGCTCCACCGCCTTCCTGGTGGAACACGCACCGCACCGCCGTGGCTTCTTCTCCAGCTGGCAGGTCGCCAGCCAAGGCATCAGCCTGCTGCTGGCCGCCCTCTTCGGCGCCGTGCTCAACAACCTGCTCACGCCCGAACAACTGGCTTCCTGGGGCTGGCGCGTGCCGTTCATCTTCGGCCTGTTGATCGCACCGGCCGGCATCTACATCCGTCGCAACCTGGAAGAAGCCCCCGAGTTCGAGCAAGCCAGCGAAAAGACCAAGGCGCCGCTGCGCGATACCTTCACCCATCAGAAGATGCGCCTGCTGATCGGCGCCGGCAGCGTCATCATGGCCACCGTCTCGGTCTACCTGTCGCTGTACATCCCGACCTACGCGGTCAAGCAACTGGGCCTGCCGGCCTGGTCCTCGTTTGCTGCGATGTCGGTGGCCGGGCTGATCATGTTCATCGGCTCGCCGCTGGTGGGCGCGCTGTCCGACAAGATCGGCCGCACCCCCTTCATGATCGCCAGCAGCGCACTCTACATCGTGCTGACCTATCCGATGTTCGTGTTCCTGACCAACTCGCCGGGCTTCCTGCAACTGCTGTTGCTGCAGACCGTCATCGGCGTGCTCATGACCATGTACTTCGCGGCCATGCCAGCGCTGTTGGCCGACATCTTCCCGGTGGCCACGCGCGGCACCGGCATGTCGCTGGCCTATAACATCGCCGTGACCATCTTCGGCGGCTTTGCCGGCCTCATCATCACCTGGCTCATCGACGTCACCGGCGACAAGCTGTCGGTGAGCTACTTCGTCATCTTCGGCGCGGTGTTGAGCCTGGCGGCCTCGACGGCGGCACGTTACGTCTTGCGTCTGCGCTGATCGAAACGACCTGCTGCCCGCTACGGCAGCAGGTCCGCCCCTGCCGGGGCGGCCTTCCTGTCGCCCTATCCCCACCTTTCCATCCCTGCCCCGACTCGCTTTTCTCAGCGGGCGCGAGCACTTCCCGTTGGCTTCTGCCGCCCTTGTACATCGGCAATAAACTACATATTGTGTTTGGGTTTTACCCCCATTAAAGTGCGGGGCGCGTCTCGCCTGACATGCCTAAGACGACTTTGCGCATCACCAGCAAGAACTACTCCTCGTGGTCCCTGCGCGGCTGGCTCATGGCCAAGTTCGCCGGACTCTCCTTCGAAGAAGACATCGTGCCGCCGGACGACCCGTCGGCACGGGCAGAGATCCTGCTGCTGTCTTCCTCCATCCTGGTACCGAGCCTGCACCATGGCAACGTACTGGTATGGGATACGCTGGCCATTGCCGAATATCTCAATGAAATCCGCCCCGGCGCCAAGCTGCTGCCGGCCGACCTGGCCGCCCGTGCGCATTGCCGCTCGGTGTGCGGCGAAATGGGACAGCAGTACCTTCCAGAGTCGGCAGCAAAGCTTGGGTGGGAGCGTTTCGGTGGGCGCGGGAAAGATGGGCGGCAGCGTCAACTACAGCCAGTCGAACATCAACAGCAACTATGCCAGCGTGATGGAACAGTCCGGCATCAAGGCGGGTGATGGTGGGTTCCAGATCAATGTGCGTGGCAACACGGATCTGAAGGGCGCGCTGATCGCCAGTAGTGACAAGGCCGTGGCGGCCAACAAGAACAGCTTGACCACGCAGACGCTGACGCAAAGCGATATCCAGAACATTGCGCAGTATGACGCGCAGAGCGTGGGCATTGGCGTGGGTTACAGCACAGGCAAGGATGGCGGCCTATCGGCGACCCCGCCGGTGGTTGTTGGAGCCAACGGTAGTGCGTCAAGCACAACCAGGAGCGCCGTCAGTGGCGGAGTCATCACGATTACCGATGACAAGAAACAGCAGGAGCTGACGGGCAAGACGGCGGAGCAGGCTATCGCCTCGGTGAATCGGGAGGTGAGTAGCAGCAAGGAGGGGAGCAATGCGCTCAAGCGGATTTTTAATAAGGAGGAGATTGAGAATCGAGTTGCCGTTGCAACAGCATTTACGCGGGAGTTGGGTACCTTCCTTTGATATCGCGCCAAGGAAGCTGATGCCGCCAAGGCAAAGCTGGATGCGGCGATAGAGGATGAACGTTCCAAGCCATAGACCAGCGTGATGATGCGCGCTTGCGCAGTCTTGC
>NZ_BADI01000834.1:0-2234 GCF_000333555.1 Herbaspirillum sp. B65
ATCTTGCCAGTTCCTGCCGCGCCTGCCCAATTCCGAACACGCTCGCCAGACACGGGACAGCCTGTATCACCAACCCATCGACGATCTCCTCGCCGATCTCCAGCGCCACCCGCAGAATTATTCACGCACGCTACTCACCGATGTGGCCACAGCGCACATGATGGATGCACTCAATATCGATGTGGCCAAGTATGCGCGCGGGATCAGGGCCGCCGCATGTTACGAGGGCCTGCACAGCGTTGCCGGGCGCGTGGTCAGCACCGCTGCCGCGCTTGTGAGCCTGGGCGTATCGGAGTTGCCTGGTGCCAGCGAAGCGATCAAGATACTGGCCGAAGTAGTCAAGATACTGGCTCATGAACTCCCGCCCAACTTGATCAATCCGTTCGTGACCGGCCGGCTACGCACCCTCACTGATGTCAAGGAATCATTCAAGCGCTCCGGCGGACAACCGGTAGTCAGGCCGGAGATCGACAAGAGCCCGGACATGGGCCAGATACGGCACGCCGCCGTGTTCAGTCGGACCGCCTTGGAGCAGGCGATCACGCGGTTCGAGCAGGTGGCAGACGGTGAAGACAATACCGAAGCGCTGGCCAGCCTGGTCTCGGCTTTCACTACCTTGCACGAGCTGATGGACCGCACCTACCGGCGGCGCATCGGCCTCAATCGCACCCAGAGCTACAGCAAGACCTGGGGCATGGCCGTCAATGGCATCGGCGTGGCAGGCGCGCTGATCACCGCAACCGTCCCTGTCGCCGGCCAGATTGCCGGTCCGGCCATCCTGGGTGCCGCCATCCCCTTGCAATGGGGGGCTGGCTATCTGGATGAACGGCGCAATCGGCATCGTTACAACCTGCGCGCCAATGTGAAGTGGGGCGACTTTCTGCTGCCGCAAGCGGCACAGCGGCATTTTTCGGAACTCACTGCGGCCGACGTGAGCGAAGCCGCCTTGCGCCAATCCGTTATCACCCAGCCGGAGATACAGGTCGCTGCCATCAGGGAAGTGTACGAAGATGCCCTCGCCACCTTGGTCAAGGAGCAGTTGGACCTCGAACGTCAGATCGCCGCAGGCGGCAGCCAGCAACGCCCGCTGGCAATGCTACAGCGGCGCAGCGGTGAACTGGCCGAGGCCATCGCCGCTGCCACGCGCGATATCGATGACTTTGAGTCCTTCGATATGGCGCACTGGGGTCACATCCCCGCAGAGGGGCTGATCGGCCGCTGCCTGGACGATCTGTCCTACCTCGAAAAGCGCAATCGCCATGCCCGCCTGCGCAAGCCGGGCGAATCGGCCCAAATCGTCCAGCGCTACGTGCAGGCTTTCCAAGGCGGTATTTCAACCGGGACCAGCCTGCCCATCATCGATACCATCAGCAACCTCGACAGCCTGCAAGTCCCTGGCGATAGTCACCAACTTCAACCTGCCGCACTGGCCGGAGCCGCCACCACCGGTGCCATCGGCGGCACTGTCTTCACGGCCGCCACCGGGGAGGTGCGAGTGAGCAAGGCGGAGAACAAGCGCATCCTCTCTGCGACACCGCCCTCGGCTGTGCTCAACCCGCCCCGGGATGATCCCCGCTGGTCTCTTCAGACTGCAAATCGGCGCGTGGACTTGCGCGGGACGGCGGCCTACCGGCGCTTCACCTACACCCGGCGCGACGAATTCATCCTGCTGGGCCGTGCGGTCGGACATGGTCTGATCAGCGGGCCCGTCGGGCTGTACAACATGGCGCGCGTACGCGGATGGCCGCAAGCTGAGGTGGCGCGGTCACGTCGTATGCTGCGACGTGCACTGGACGCGCTGGAAAAAACCGGCCTGCCAAGGCTAGCGCCGCCGGGCACCCGTGCCGACACTATCGCGGCGATGAAGGACGAACTGTACGACTACCCCGCCGTCCGTTCGCTGCTTGGGCAGCCACAGGCAGGGCAGGGCAGCCCAGCCTGACTCTTCAATACTGCAACGGCAGCGCCAAGGCGTGGGTGGTCGGATGGCTGCCAGTAGCTGTCAGCGCAGGAGTTTCGAGAGCCCCCTCAAGCTTGAAGATGCTGATCAGATCGGCCAGGCTGCGGGCCTCATCCTTCATGGCGCAAGCCGCCGCCATGGCTTGTTCCACCAGAGCGGCATTCTTCTGCGTGACGTCGTCGATCAGGTTGATGGCGTGACTGACTTCGGAAATGCCGTTTGCCTGATCCTGCCCCGAGAGCTGATATCGCCGATGATGGCGGCAACGCTTTCC
>NZ_BADI01000833.1:0-3635 GCF_000333555.1 Herbaspirillum sp. B65
CGGGCGCGTGGTGCGAAAACTGAGCAGCTTGTCGGTCCAGCGATGGACCCACAGCAGCCGCTCGCAACTGCCTTTTTCCGAATACGCATCAATACTCACACTGCTGGCACTAGCCACATGACTCTCCTTCGATTCGCTGCCAACCCCAACGCCACCATCAACGATAACGGCGGCCCGGCAGGGGCATTACAATAGCGGGATTAAACTGGACGCAGCACACGCAAACCCTGCGTCCCGCAAGCGGCTGGCCCATCACAAACGCCCTAGGGGGGCATCCGGGATGTCCCGGAGATGAATTGCCGGCCGCCTGCACCGGCCAGGAACTAACCGCGTAACGCGCGGGTCAGGCCTGGATGGCGCGTTGCCAGCCCTCATCCTACCCGACTTGCCCCACGGCGCGTCAGGCCGGCCGCCTCAACCGATAACAGATACGATGCAGTGAATCAATGACTTGGACCCGCAGCCTGGCCATCGCCTTTCTCTGGTGTGCCGCCGACACCGCTTATGCCGCCTACCAGGTGCAGATCGAGGCACCCGCGCCGGTGCAATCGCTGCTGAAGGATTTTCTGGATATCTCGCGCTACCAGGACCGCGACGACATCAGCGACGAACAACTCAAATTCATGATGGATACCGTCGGTGAGCAGGTGCGCGAACTCAGTTCCACCGAAGGTTATTTCACCCCCACCACCAAGGTCAGCGCCCAGACCGAACCTGCTGCCAACGGCCAGCCGGCGGTGCGCCGCATCACCCTCGTCGTCGATCCAGGGCCGCGCACCGAGATCGGTGCGACCGACATCAGCGTCACTGGCGTGGCCGCGCGCCAAGACCAGGCCACGGTCGAGCGCATCCGCCAGGACTGGTCGCTGCCGGTGGGCCAGCCGTTCCGCCAGGAAGACTGGGACAAGGCCAAGAACACCGGGCTGGAACAACTGCAGCAAAAGAAGTACGCCGCCGCCCGCATCGCCGCCTCCGAGGCCCGCATCGACCCGCAGGAGCAGCAGGCCGAACTGGCGGTGCGCTATGACAGCGGCCCGGCCTTCACCCTGGGCGCGTTGCAGATCACCGGCACCCGGCGCTACCCGGAAGCAATCATCCGCAACGTCAATCCACTCACCATTGGTGAACCCTATGACGTGAACCGGCTACTCGCCCTGCAACGGCAGATCCAGAATACGCCGTATTTTTCCAATGCCATCGTCGCCATCGACGACGATCCCGAGCACCCGGACCAGACCCCGGTGAAGGTGCAGGTCACCGAATTCCCGACCCACCGCATCCGCGCCGGGCTGGGCTACAGCACCGATACCGGGGCTCAGGTCGAGGGCCGCTATTCGAACTACAACATGTTCAACCGTGCCTACGTTTTCGACAGCCAGGTGCGCCTGGAGCAAAAGCGCCAGTACGGCACCCTGTCGCTGGCCATGCCGCCCGATGAAAAGGCCTTCGTCAACAGCCTCAACACCTCCTACGACCGCACCCAGCTCGAGGGCGTAGACTTGCGCAGCCAGCAGGTGGGGTTCAAGCGCGCACGCACTGGCGAGAACTACGACACCACCTATTCGCTGACCTATTACCGCGATGAACTGAGCCAGGAAAACGGCGCAGCCTTGCCAGCCAACACCGTAGTGACGCCCGGCAAGCACCGCGCCCTGGTACCTGGCTTCGCCTGGTCGCGCCGCCGTGTGGACAATCCCATCTTCCCGCGCCAGGGCAACCTGTTGACGCTGGAAGCCGGCTTTGCGCTCAAGGGCTTGCTGACCGACCAGAGCTTTTCCCGCCTGTATGGCCGCTTCAAGCAATTCGTACCGGTCGGTCGGCGCGATATCGTGGTCTTGCGAGCCGAACTGGGCGGCGTCTTCACCAAAGGCAGCGCCGGCGCAGTGCCGCCGTCGCTGCTGTTTCGCACCGGCGGCAACGATTCGGTGCGGGGTTATAGCTACCAGAGCATCGGCAATGAACAGAACGGCACGGTCTATCCGACCAAGTACCTGGCCGTGGGCAGTACCGAGTATCAACGCTGGTTCACCCAGAGCTGGGGCGCAGCGGTGTTCTATGACGTCGGAGCTGCCGCCGACAACTGGAGCAACAAGACCTTCTATCACGGCGTGGGCACCGGAGCGCGCTGGCGCAGCCCGGTCGGCACGCTCAACCTGGACCTGGCCTATGGCATCCAGAAACACCAGATCCGGCCGCACGTCTCGCTGGGCATCGCCTTCTAGCGCCAGCGCCCGGATCGCACCTATCGATTACCTGATCTCGAAGCCCAAGCACGCATGAGCGACCCGCAACAAGAACTGCAAGCCTCCCCACCGGCCCAGCCGCCCCAGCGCCCTGCTCGCCATGGACGCCGCCTTGCCGCCTGGAGCGGCGGCACGCTGGCCGTGCTGGTACTGGCCGCAGCCGGTGTCGCCCTGTATGCCACTCATACCGAAAGCGGCGCCCGCTTGCTGTGGAATGGCGCCGTGAAGGCCCTCGGTGGCAAGCTCTCCGGCCAGCTGCTGGGCGGTACCGTGGCCGATGGCTTGCGCCTGCGCGCGCTGCACTACCAGGATGACAAGCGCATCCTCGATATCGATCGCATCGACGCCCGCTGGCACCTGGCCCTGCTGCGCCGCAGCTTGCGCCTGGACTACCTGCGTGTGGGCCAGGTGCAGTTGAACCAGCAACCCTCACCCTCAGAGCCCAGCACCCTGCCCGCCTCGCTGGAAATTCCGCTGGCCCTGGAGATCGGTGAAATCAGCCTGGATCGCCTCAAGCTCACGCAAGGCACCTCCAGTACCGAACTGTCCCGCCTGAAACTACATGGCAACTCCGATGGCGTGCAGCACACCCTGGTCCTGGACAGCCTCACCACGCCCTATGGCGATGCCACGGCGCTGTTGCACCTCAATGGCAAGCGCCCCTTTGCCGTCGGCGGCGGAGTGGAACTGACCGGGGCCTATCAGCATGGCCAGCTCAAGGAGCAATACCAGTTGGCCGCGCAATTGTCGGGCTCGCTGCAAGAACTGGGCATCGCCCTTACCGCCGGCGGCGACAGGCTCAAGGGCAGCGCCGATATCCTCGCCACGCCCTTGGCCAGCGTGCCATTGAAGCGCGCCAAGATCGACCTGCAGCACGTCAATCCGCAAGCCTTCAATGCCGCCGCGCCGGCTGCCGATCTGCACCTGCGCGCCGACCTGGCCCCGCCTGCCGGCCTGGCGGCCGATGCGCCATTGCAGGTGAGCGGCCGCATCGACATCGACAACGCCCATCCCGGTCGCCTTGATGAACAACGGCTGCCCTTGCTCTCGGCCAGCGCCGACCTGAAGCTGGACCTGCAGCAGCAAACCCTGTCGCGCCTGGACATCCGCCTGCTGCGCGATGCGCGCATCGAAGGCAGCGGCCAGTTCCGCCCCGGCAGCAACGAGCCCGGCAAGCAGGAACCGTTGTCGGGCCAATTCAAGCTGCGCGTAAGCGACCTGGACTTGAGCCAACTCCATCGCCAGGCGCCTGCGCCAGGCGCACGGTAGCCTCGATGTTGACGCCGCCCATCATGCCGTCGCGGCCGATGTCGGTGTAGACGATGGCTTCGCAGCCATAGCCTTCGAACTTTTGCGCCAGGTCCACCACTTCGTGGCCGGACAGCTTGCTCC
>NZ_BADI01000832.1:0-1862 GCF_000333555.1 Herbaspirillum sp. B65
TCCCTACGCAAACGGCAACCCCACCCGATAGCGAGGCTGCCTACATGACCGGGACGCAAGCGTACCGCGTGCTTAGTTGATCATCCCGGTGGAATACGCATACTTGATCAGATCAGCATCGGTACTCAAACCCAGCTTGCGCATGGCATTGTTCTTGTGGGTACTGATGGTACTGGGAGTGCGCGAGAGCCGTTCGCAGATCTCGCCTAACGACTGCCCCTCCACGAACAGCCGCACCACCTCCAGTTCGCTCTGGGTCAGTTCGCGCACCAGGCCGAAACCTTCACCCTGGGCCCAACTCATCTCCAGCTCTCCCCGCAACGACACCGGGAAATACAACTGCTTGCTGCTCTGGGTAGCCAGGCAGGCGTTGATCAGTTCGTCGGTCTTCTCGCGCTTGTTGATCACCGCGAAGACGCCCATACGATACAGGCGTCGGATCACCGCGCCATTGTTCATGGCGGTGTAGACGATCACCTTGGTGGAGGGATGCTCGGTCTTGAGGCGCTTGACCAACGCAAAGCCGTCCGATTCATCGCTATCGTCGGCCGGCATGGCAAAGTCGGTGATGACAATCTCGCAAGGAGAACGCTTGAGCGCACTGATCAGGGCCTCGCCATTCTCGACCTCCAGGTCGATACGGATTTCCGGCAGGCGCGCCAGCTCCCCCCTGAGCGCACCTAGCACGATGGGGTGATCATCGGCAATGGCTACGTGCAGGACTTTCTTCAAATTCATGCTACCCCCACAAATGGTTCAATTGACTGACAGGTGGCGATGCCACGACATCATTGTCCCGGCTCGCCCTCCCATGTATTGCCTCGGCTAGCTGCCCTCGATTTGCCTTCATCGATGTTGGCTCCCCGCGTCCGACGATGCCGTTACGGCATCACAAAACTTCCATGAATAGGAGATAGAGAAAATCTGGCGAAAACAGAAAGGAAATGGCGTTATTTCCATGAAAAATCGAATTTATTCGACGTGTCAATAGAAAAAATTCGGGCCCTGGCTTTTAGTGGGGATATCGAAAATAATCTGCATCCAGCTGGGCAAGTGATGAAGTTCCCTGGAAATTATCCCCTCGCCACACCGTTCTACCTGCCACCGCATCCATCGCCCCCCTAACCATTTACCAATAATCCTCGGTCACGAACTGCCCGCCATCAACCTGGCCCCGCGCTTCTATCATTCGGGCGACAGCGCCGAGCTGGACTGGATCATCCGTCGCCTCAAGCTGCGCCAGCAAGACCTGGCAGCCACCCACCTGTATGCCTGCGGCGTCTCGCTGGGCGCCAATGCACTGCTGCGCTGGCTGGGCGAATCGCAGCATGAGGCCGAGATCGTGGACGCCGCCTGTGCGGTCTCGGCGCCGCTGGACCTGGCCGGCGGCGGCACGGCGCTGGCGTCGGGTTTCAACCGGCTCTATACCTGGGTGTTCTTGCGCACCCTGCGCCCCAAGTGCCTGGCCAAGCTGGAGCAGTTTCCGGGCCTGTTCGACCGCGACGCGCTGCTGGCAGCGCGCGACCTGTACGCCTTCGACAACGTGGTCACCGCGCCCCTGCACGGCTATCGCAATACCGACGACTACTGGGACCGCGCCAGCGCCAAGCACATCCTGCATGACATCAGCGTGCCCACGCTGGTCTTGAATGCCCAGAACGACCCCTTCCTGCCGGCACGCCACCTGCCGCGCTCGGCGGCCCCCGAGGTGGTGCTGGAGTATCCCGCACAAGGCGGTCACGTGGGCTTTGCCGCCGGCGGCCCACGGGCAGCCTGGAGTGGCTGCCGCGCCGCCTGCTGCACTTCCTGGAAGGGCGCACCGAAAGTAGCTTCGTGGGCGCACCGGAGTTGGCCCATGGATG
>NZ_BADI01000831.1:0-6387 GCF_000333555.1 Herbaspirillum sp. B65
TTTTTTCATAACAACACCTCTTTCAGTTCGATTGATTGATTGGGTTTTGATTGCGAAAGCACTGCAAGGGGGATCGCTCCGACGGGTTTTGTTATTGATGTTGGCAAGGTCGGAACGGTGTCTCTATTTGTGATTTTTTTTCGAAGAGACGTATCGAGAATAATGTGGAAATACTAAGGTTTGCAACTGAATATTACGTTTTTCTGGTAAGTGCTGTTGTGATGTAGGACTCTTGGAAGCCGCTCTGGTAAACGGTTTTGGATGGATTAGTTGTTTTTGTGAGGCAATTTGTTTGGCTGTGGAAATTAAGTTTCCTCAGTTAATCTATTCTTTCTCGCGCCCTGAAAAAATGGACAAAATTTACGTCAGAAAAAGTGACGTATGAAAATATTCCAGAACATTTCTGCACCCCTCAACGCCCCTCCATGAGGGCGGTTCTACAGTAGGTAGAGGCGGAGAACGGAGTTCATCCTTGCCTGAGCCTGTCGTCAGCGCAGGCGCGAGGGCAATTAAACAGGGAGGGAAGTGCGGGGCAATATCGTCCGCCAGAATGTTGGCTTCAGTTATGCCATCTATGGAGAAGGGGAGCCCCGTCTCCGGTGCTCCCCTTGCTGCGGCATCGATAGTCCGATAGTCGGAACAGCATCATCAAGCGTCAGTGCCCGTCCATCACGCTGCCATCATCACGCCGCCATCATCTGCGCGCCGTTCATCTGCTCGGTCTTGTCACCGGACTTGCGGCGACGATAGGCGGCAAAGCCGATCAAGCCCAGGCCACCCAGCATCATGGCGGTGGTCGAGGCTTCCGGCACCGGTGCCACGCTGATGTTGCCAGCGAAGCTGCCACCGGCCGAGCCCAGTACGGTACCGGCCACCGCCAGCGTGTACAGGCCGGTACTCAGGCCATTGGCGCGCAGGCTGAAGATCTGCAGGTCACCACTGAGGACCTGGGTGCCGACGTAGTTCTGGCCGTGACCGCTCAGGGTGAAGCCACTGATATCCACGCGCGAGATGCCGCCCAAAGCAATCGAGACCAGCGCCGAGGAGAGCGAGGAGCCGGTGCTGTTGATGGTGAAGGTGAATTTTTCCAGGAAGCTCTTGTCCTTGGTGCCAGCACCGAAGCGCGCATCGAAAGTGGACGTGGTATCGGTCCACACCAGTGCTTGCGATTGTTGGATATCTGCCGCACCAGCCGAGCAAGCCATGGCGAGGAGGGTGGATGCAACAAGGAAACTACTCGACAGTTTTTTCATTACAACACCTCTTTCAAGTTTGATTGATGCGATTTGACTACGAAAACTTTGTAAGGAGGATCGCGCAGATGGGTTTCACTGTTGTTGCTGGCGAGGCCGGATTAGCCATTCCATTTGTGATATTTAGTCATGGAGATGAAATCAGATTAATATAAAAATACTAATTATCGCAACTGAATATTACGTTTTATTTTAATTTGTATTGTGGCAGGGAAACGCTGAAAGCCGCTCTGGTAAACGCTTTCAGGCTTTGATATTGTTTTTGCATGGCAATTTGTTTTGGTGCGGAAATTAAGTTTCCTCAGTTAATTTATTTTTTTTGTGGGCTGGAAAAATAGGACAAAATTTACATGAGGAAAAGTGACGTATGAAAATATTCTAAAATGTTTCCGTGCGGATCAAGGCGTATCCATGAAGCAAGGCATCACAACAGGAAAGGTCGTGCGCAGGGCAATATCGCCCGCAGGAATGAGGGGCGATGATGATGCTCAGAGGAGGAGGAAGGCGGCGCTTGCGCCCTGTCACACGTCGCTGCGTTCGTGTGACAGGGGGCGTGCAGAGGGAGGGATTACTTGAAGTGGTAGCTCAGTGCGACGATGGCGGTGTCGTCGGTACGGCGGCGCACCAGCGGGCTGTCGCTCACGGTGTTGTCGAGCCACTTGCGGCGCCAGTGCAGGTTGAGATGCCAGTCGCCGCTTAATGGTACATCGGCTGCCAGGCCGAAGATGGGGCTGGTGGAAGAACCCACACTGTATTGGCGTAGGCCGCTGGCGGCGGACTCGCTGGCGGCGACGCCGAAGTAATAATCGTTGTAGCTGCTGCTGCGGTATTCCACCCCGGCTTCCGGGTAGATGCTGACCCGGCCCAGGTCGACCTGGGCGGCATAGATGGCTTCGGCCAGGGTGCCATGCGAGGTATTGAAGTCGCGGAAGACATTGAGGAAGAAGGCGCCGAACGGGGTTTCCTGGTAGGTGCCCAGGCCCAGCGGGATGGGATTGGAGCGACGGTGCAGGCCGTGGTCGGCGTCGAAGCCTTCGACGTTCACGCGGCCAGCCAGCTCCAGGTAACCATAGCCCATGCGGGCGGTCTTGATGCCGAAGGTATCGACGCGGGCGAAGAAGCGGCCATAGTCAAAGTAGGCGTAGGGCAATACCAGCTTTTCGCTGCGGCGCTTGAGGTCGTTGCGGTCAAGCTTGTAGAGGCCGGCGCCAAGGTCGCCGGTGATGCGGTCCTGTAGTTGCAGGGGATCGGTGGCATTGTCGGAGGGGGTGACCTGCTGGGCCTGCGCGGACAGGCTGCCGCAGGCCAGGATGAGAGCGGCGAAATAATTTTTCATGTTGGGCGGTGGATGAGAGCGCAACCGGCATTGTAACGGGCGGGGGCAGTGTCCCGCACGAAATGCATGAAGCCGCTGCAGGAAACGTCACATTCCAGCACAGCCGCAAAAACGGCCTGCCAGGTGGCAGGCCGTGCGCTTGGGCCGCCCTCAGGCCACCATCATGCCGGTTGCAGCGGCGGGTAATCGGTATAGCCTTCGGCGCCGCCACCGTAGAGCGTGGCCTGGTTGATCTGGGCCAGTGCGGCACCGGCCTGGAAGCGTTGCACCAGGTCGGGGTTGGCGATCCATGGCCGACCAAAGGCCACCAGGTCGGCCAGGTTGCGCGCGCGGGCCTGGACTGCCATCTCCAGGTCATAGCCATTGTTGGCGATGTAGAGGCCCGTGAAGAGCTCGCGCAGCACCTGCAGGTCGAAGCCGCCTTCGACCTCGCGCGGGCCACCGGTGGCGCCTTCCACCACGTGCAGGTAGACCAGCTGGTAGCGGTTCAATTGCTGCACCACATAGCGGAAGAGCGCTTCTGGATTGCTGTCGGCGATATCGTTGGCCGGGCTGATGGGCGAGAGGCGGATGCCCACGCGCTCGCTGGGGATGACCGAGGTGACTGCTTGCACCACTTCCAGTAGCAGGCGGGCGCGGTTTTCGATGCTGCCGCCGTAGGCGTCGGTGCGCTGGTTGCTCTTGTCGCGCAGGAACTGGTCCAGCAGGTAGCCATTGGCAGCGTGGATTTCCACGCCGTCGAAGCCGGCTTGCATCGATAGTTGCGCGGCGGTTTTGTATTGCTCGACGATGCCGGGCAGTTCGGCGATCTCCAGCGCACGTGGTTCGACGAAGGGCTTGAAGCCGCTTTCGGTGAAGGCATTGCCTTCCGGGCGGATGGCAGAGGGTGCCACCGGCAGGGCGTGGCCGGGTTGCAGGTCGGGGTGGGAGATGCGGCCCACGTGCCACAACTGCAGGAAGATGCGGCCGCCCTTGGCGTGTACGGCATCGGTGATCTTTTTCCAGCCGGCCACCTGGGCCTGGTTGTAGATGCCCGGCGTCCGTGCATAGCCCTTGCCTTGCGGCGAGATCTGGGTGGCCTCGGCGATGATGAGGCCGGCGCCGGCGCGCTGGGCATAGTACTCGGCGGCCAGGTCGGTGGGGACGTCACCGGCCAGGGCACGACTGCGGGTGAGCGGGGCCATGACGATACGGTTCTGCAATGGCACGGCACCCAGTTGGACGGGTTTGAAGAGGTCGCTCGCGAGATGGGCATTGGCGTTGGTCATGCTGATCCTTTCTGCTTGCAGGGAGGGAAGAAATGCGTCGGCGTTCTTGCTTTCTGACCGACCACGGTGGGCGGGCAGTGTTCCGGAAAAGGAGGATCAGTCTAGACCGCAACGGCCGTCTTTGCAGGCGGTCGCTCGCACTTTGCGCAGCGGCAACTCAGGGTTGGATCGGCAGCCGGTCCAGCCAAGGGCCCAGGCGGGTGAGGGCATCCTGGCGTGCGGCCCGGTTGGCATCGATGGCCTGGCGGGCGCGCTCGGGGTCGTCGAAATCATGGGTGGCGCCGGGGTAGAGCGTGACCACCGGGGCGCTGGCCTGGCGGATGGGGATGGCATGGCGCAGCACGCGCTGGCAAGTCAGCGGCGAGACTTCGGCATCGGCCCCGCCCAGCAACACCTGGATCGGTTTGTCGATCTCGGGCGTGCGCGAGAGCAGGGCTTGCGGCCCGCAGCCGGGGTAGAACACCAGCGCGGCGGCAAAGCTGGGGTTGCCTGCGGGGCGTTGCGCCTGGCGCTGCATCACGTTCAAGGCGGTGCTGCCACCATTGGACCAGCCTTGCAGCATGATGCGGCGCGGATCGACATCATCGCGTCCGGCCAGCCAGGTCAGCGCGCCTTCAGCATCCAGCGGGCGCACGCTCAGTTCGTTGACGGCAGCGCGCTGGGGCGTGCCGTGGGTATGGCGACCGAAGCCGTGGGCCACGCCGCGTGGCCCGAAACTGTCCACCAGCAGCACCAGGTAGCCGCGCGCCAGCCAGTAGGCGGCCCAGGCGCGGTGGCGCGCCGATAGGGTGGTGGCGTCGCAGGGCGAGGGAATGGCCGGGCCGATCTGCGTGCATTGGGCATTGACGCGGCTGGAATAGAGACCGGCGCGGCCATGCAGCAGCACCATGGCCGGATGGGGCCCCGCGCCGAACGGCGAAAACAGATAACCGGTCAGCGCGGTGCGGCCATCGGCCGACGGAAAGCGCACGGTCTGGGCCGGCGGCAAGCTGGCGGCCGGTACCAGGGCTGGCCAGGCCAGCAACAGGCCGGATATGAAGAAAAACCACCGCCAACGCGGTGGTTTTCGGGACAGCGCCGATGGATGCGGCGCCCAGGGCGGGCGCAGCGAGAGGGTGGATAGATACGTGAATATTATTTCCACCATGCACTGCGCCCTTTGCCGCAGCTTCAGGCGCGGGCCGACTTGGCGCGCGCCTGGTTGAGCAGCCAGGTGGTCAGCAAGGGGACCGGACGCCCGGTGGCGCCCTTGGCTGCGCCGCTCTTCCAGGCGGTACCGGCGATGTCCAGGTGAGCCCAGGTGTACTTGCGGGTGAAGCGCTCCAGGAAGCAGGCGGCGGTGACGCTGCCGGCCGGTTGGCCACCGATGTTGGCGATATCGGCGAAGTTGGACTTCAGCTGCTCCTGGTAGACCTCCTGGATCGGCATCCGCCAGGCGCTGTCGCCGCTGTCGCGACCGGCGGCCAGGAGGGCGTTGGCCAACTGGTCGTGGGCTGCGTCTTCGCGGGTGAACAGGCCCGAGTTGTGGTGGCCCAGGGCCACGATGCAGGCGCCGGTCAGGGTGGCGATGTCGACCACGGCGGCCGGCTTGAAGCGTTCCACGTAGGTCAGTGCGTCGCACAGGATCAGGCGGCCTTCGGCATCGGTGTTGAGCACTTCGATGGTCTGGCCGGACATCGAGGTGACGATGTCGCCCGGCTTGGTGGCGCGGCCCGAGGGCATGTTTTCACAGGTCGGGATGACGCCGATGACGTTGAGCTTCAAGCCCAGTTCGGCGATGGTACGGAAGGTGCCCAGCACCGAGGCGGCGCCGCACATGTCGTACTTCATTTCATCCATGTTCGCGCCCGGCTTGAGCGAAATGCCGCCGGTGTCGAAGGTGATGCCCTTGCCCACCAGCACCACCGGCGCATCCTTGGCCTTGCCGCCCAGGTGCTTGATGACGATGAACTTGGGCGGCTCGTCGCTGCCGTTGGTGACCGACAGGAAGCTGCCCATCTTCAGCGCTTCCAGTTGCTTGCGGTCCAGCACTTCCACGCCCAGCTTGAAGTCCTTGGCCAGCTTCTTGGCGGTATTGGCCAGGTAGGTGGGAGTGCAGACGTTGCCGGGCAGGTTGCCCAGTTCCTTGGTCAGGGCCATGCCATTGGCCAGGGCCACGGCTTCGGACAGGGCGGTCTTGGCGGCGCCGCCTTCGGTGGCGGCCACCAGCAGGGTGATCTTCTTGACGCCGGTGGGAGCCGGGTCTTTCTTGCTCTTCAAGGTGTCGCAACGATAGACCGCGTCGCGTCCGGCCAGCACCACGGTGCGGATGGCCCAGGCCAGGTCGCGCTCCTTGACGCCCTCGAAAGGCAGGGCCAGGGCGGCATCGCTGCAGCCCAGCGTGGCCAGGGTGCGCACCAGCGCGCCGGCGGCGGTGGCAAAGCTCTTGTCGCTGATCTCTTCTTCGGCGCCCAGGCCCAGCAGCACGATGCGTTCGGCGGCGATGCCGGTCACGCCGCGCAGCAGCAGGGTGGTGCCGGGCTGCCGGAAA
>NZ_BADI01000830.1:0-4248 GCF_000333555.1 Herbaspirillum sp. B65
GGGTTACAAGATGGGGCGCTGATTCGACGTGGGTATTGGCAACTCAAACTGCAGGAGACCCACTGATGAGATCGACCGCGCCCGCCAGCGCCATCGAGCGCTGAAACAATCGCACCGAATCGCGTGAATATTCCATGCTGCGCACCTCGGATGAACGTTTCATCCTGACCCGGCGCGTAGCGGGCCAGCCGCTGGAAAAGCTCAACGAAGCCATGGAACTTGACGACTTCGTCACGTTCGTCAATGCCCAGGGGCCGCAGAAGGCCAAGCGCGTGAGCAAGCTGGACGTGCAGTTCGAAAAGAACATGCGCAACAAGAAAGAATAAACGCCACCCGAGGGTGGCGTTGGGCAGGCTTATCCGTAAATGATATAAATCATTACGGATGATCTGAATCGATTTCAGTCTGCCAGCGTCGCGATCACCGGCGCGTGATCCGAAGGCTGTTCCCACTTGCGCGGCACCTTGTCGATCACGCAGGCGGTGCAACGCGGCACCAGTTCTTCCGACAACAGGATGTGGTCGATGCGCAGACCCCGATTGAGGCGGAAGCCCATCTGGCGATAATCCCACCAGCTATACATCTTTTCCGGCTGTTCGAAGAGGCGATAGGAGTCTGTCAGGCCCAGCGCTTGCAGTTTGCGGAAGGCCTCGCGCTCGGGTTCGGACACCAGCACCTGGCCTTGCCAGGCCACTGGATCATGCACGTCGCGGTCTTCGGGGGCGATGTTGTAGTCGCCCAGCAGGGCCAGGCGCGGATTGCTGGCTTTTTCCTGGGCCAGCCATTCATGCAGCGCTGCCAACCAGTTCAGCTTGTAGGGATACTTCTCCGACTCCAGCGACTGACCGTTGGGAATATAGGCGCACACATAGCGCACGCCTTCGATAGTGGCGGCGATGATGCGTTGCTGTTCATCGGGGAACAGCGGATTGTTCTTGACCACGTCATTCATCGGATGGCGCGACAGGATGGCCACGCCGTTATAGGTCTTCTGGCCCGAGAACTCGACCAGGTAACCGGCCGCGGCGATCTCGGCGGCGGGGAACTTGTCGTCGGTCAGTTTGGTTTCCTGCAGGCAGAGCACATCGACCGGGTTTTCTTCCAGCCATTTCAAGACTTGCGGCAGGCGGACCTTGAGGGAGTTGACGTTCCAGGTGGCGATTTTCATGGTGTGTGGAGAGTCCTTATTTGATGCGGTTTTGCGCTGCGTTGGTAGCTGAAAATTCTGCCTGGCTACCCAGCTAGCTACCCACTTTCGAGGGCTTGGTTGTATGCGCAAAGTTTTGTTTTGGCGGCACTATAGCATCAGTGGTTAATTTTGTTTTGCGCGATTATGGCATTGATGCTCACGTCAGTAATTCTGGTACAGCCCTTGCTGATGATTGCGAGCAGTAAGATCTCACAACTATGCTGAGTACTCAAAGAAGTAATACTCAAGCAAAAATTCTATTCCGAGAATTACCATTGAGCCCCCCGGCAAACATATCCGAATCTACCTTATGACTTTAGCGTATTGACCCATCGTCCGAGCCATATTAGTCACAGTCGGTCGTCTTCGTTCGTGAATCATTGTGGGTGACGTAACATTGAGATTCAATTGGCGTTGACCTCATTGTTACCTCAACGAAGTCTTCACTCGGATCTTTGTAGTGAAAGCGACCAAATTCTTGATTTACGGAAAGGTAGAAATGGCAGAACAACTTTTTTGTCTTCATACATTCTTTAACGCTCCGGTTGATCAGGGGGGCGGGGAATTCCTCGTTGGTATCACTCGGGCACAAGGCGGCTTCGGTGGCTGGATTTCATTCAATCAACAAGGAAAATTCCCGCTTCTAAGAAAATTTCTCATCGCCTGGTTTATCCCAGGAACTAAATATTTTAGCGATGAGCTGCTTATACGAATGGCGATTGCACAAGCGATTGCTGAACATCGATTTTCTGAGATGAGCGCCGGGGAAGATCCACTCAAGTTCGTACTTGAGATGTCCATTGCTCCTTATCAGGGAGAGGACCTCAAATTTTTTAATTAGGACTCTCTGTTTCTATTTAATGCCAGTGCTGACAACATCTTTACTAGAACTCATTTTATAAATAGGAGTGAGTGCGAGCGAGTCCGTTTGGGATGAAGTGCAAGGCGCGAATTCGCCCAAACGGGCCGCACCCTTCGGGTTCTGCCCAGAAAGGGCGCTGGCCGCGTTGCACTCCTTGCGTTTCGCACCGCCGCGCGACGCGTCGCGCGCCTTTCCAGTGCCCTTTCTGGGCAGAACGCATCTCACGCCTATTTATGAAATGAGTTTTAGTATTGGTATTTTGTCTCTGGGTGCGACATGAAGGAAAGAAAAATGACGATAGAGAAGGCGGACAATGAGGCCCGGTTAGTTAGGATAAGGAGGGTAATTCGTGCCGCACGCTTAGAATTGCCAATTGCTATTGCGGCCTTCGAAACATGGCGTCCCATGGTGGAGGATGGAAGTCTAATTAACCGTGTAAATAATTTGAATGTTACGGAGACTTTCCTTGCCATTAGGGGGCTCTTATGGAGGGAACTGATTATGGCCATTATGCGATTTTGGGATGACGACTCTAAGACCATCGGTTTGCCCTATGTCATAGCTTGGTTGCGTGAAGATGGTGCTAAGGAATTGCTTGCGTCGGACGTTGCTAGTGCTGCTGTCGAGCAGATGAATTTGACCGTGGATGAGAAGAACTCTTTTGTTGAGAATCTCATTGGCGTTTATGACTACGTTGATCAATGCGTGGCCGCCTATGAGAAGGGAGGTGCGTACTATCAAATATATGACAACTTCCGCCGTATTCGTCATCAGCGCTTAGCGCATAGACAGATTAAGCCGAATACTGGAGGTCAGACGGATAGCACCCGTCCTGAACTCGAACAGTTTTACCGAGATACGCTGAATATAGTAAAGATACTCAATGCTTCATTGAATCAAGAGGAATTTGATCTCGAAGGGATTAGATATAGTGCCAAGTGTAAATCAGTAAATTTTTGGGGATCTGTTGCATGGCAAAAAGGGGAGCATGATCATCCATTTCCAGACTGAAAATATCTGCTAAGTGACGATGTATGGAAGAAGGTCGAAGCAATCTTGTTGGGCAAGGAAGGCGACCGAGGACGAACAGCACTCGACAATCGATGGTTTCTCTAAGCGGTGCTGTGGATCGCTCGCACAGGTAGCCCTTGGCGCGATCTGCCAGTCGAGTTCGGTCGGTGGCATACCGTGTACATGCGTTTCTCGCGGTGGAGGCGCAAAGGTGTCTGGCAGCGAATCGCACTTGCAATGGCTGGTGAAACGGAAATCGAACACATCCTGATCGATTCAACCATTGTCCGAGCACACCAACATTCGGCCGGCGCGTCAAAAAAAGTGGACCGGGATTGCAGATAACTGACATGCCCACTCAAGGCCCCAATTCTGCAACGATGATTTTGTGACCCATTGGTTTGCAGTGTTTGTCGAGGCGGTGTTTATCGGATGGATTATCCGTGGCAGGACTCCTATCCCGCGGTTATATTTTTGGGCAGATTTTAGCAAACTATCGTTTGCTGCAATATGAGTGACTAAAAAGGCGACTTCCTCAATACAAAAAAAGGTAAGTTCAAGCGCAACTGGATGATCATCAAAGCTCATGTTCATCAGTTCAACTGGATGCTGAAGATGAGCACCAGATAAGCGGCCACCAGTAGGCGCAATGCGTGCTATCGAAACTTGGAATCCTTCGGGCACATCGCCTTTCATCAATTGGCGTAGTTGCTTCTCTGTAAAAAAACCAAGATGCACGTGTTTGGCAATGTTGATTGAAACCATCGTAGCCCAGCGCGCTAGGATTCTGCACTCTTCGTCACTGAGCTCTGGCCATGACCCTGTTGCGATTTTCGTGATTACCAGTTTGGCATCCTCTTGATATTGTCCCAACCATCCATTGCACCGTTCGCAAATGTGCGGAACCTGCACATCATATGGATGTTGATCTTTGACGATGTCTCGAATGTGGCTGCGAGAATTCGGATTGTTGTAATCCTCCGGTCTTTCTCTCATTTCTCGATGCTTATTGGTAGTCGGAGGAAACGCCTTGCGTAGCCATTTCCCAAACATGTGTTCGTCAGAGAGTGGGGTCAATTGACATGGCCCTTCATTCTGACAAAAGGTACAGATCCCTTTTTTGGGGCGACTTGGCTCCTCGTGACGAAGATCAAGTTGACACGTTTGTCTTTGCAAAAAGGTGATA
>NZ_BADI01000829.1:0-3163 GCF_000333555.1 Herbaspirillum sp. B65
CTGACCTGGGGCGCGAATCCCGCTATTTTAAATGAACAAGCAAGTGTCAGGACAATCTCTTTTCAGTCGTTTGCGTTTCGTGCTGGTCAATACCAGCAGTCCCGGCAACATCGGCTCGGCTGCACGGGCCATCAAGACCATGGGCTTTTCGGAGCTGGTGCTGGTCAATCCGCGCTTTCCAGATGCGGTCAAGGAAGATGAAGCCATTGCCTTCGCCAGCGGCGCCATCGATGTGTTGCAACATGCACGCATCGTTGGCAGCGTGGAAGAGGCGTTGCAGGGATGCAACTTCGCCGCCGCCGTCAGCGCTCGCTTGCGCGAATTCTCGCCGCCGGTGGTGTCGCCGCGCGCGCTGGCGGGGCAGTTGTCGCGCGATACCGGCTTGAATGCGGCGCTGCTGTTCGGCAACGAGCGCTTCGGTCTACCCAACGAAGTGGTGCAGAAATGTAACGCCTTGCTCAATATCCCGGCCAATCCCGAGTATTCCTCGCTGAACCTGTCGCAGGCGGTGCAGGTACTGGCCTATGAATGCCGCATGACCGAGCTGGAAGTGCAAGGTGGTCCGATGCAGACCAGCGGCGACGCCCGTGCGCCCGGTGAGGTGGGTTTCCAAGGGCAGAGCGCCAGCGTGGCCGAGATCGAGGGCATGTTTGCGCACTTGGAGCAGGCGCTTGTGGCCATCGATTTTCTCAATCCCGACAATCCCAAGAAATTGATGCCGCGCTTGAAACGCATGTTTTCGCGCGCCCAACTGGAGACCGAAGAAGTCAACATCTTGCGCGGCATCGCCCGCCAGATTCTGGAACCGAAGCAGGCCAAGGCCGGCAAGCAGGAACAAAACGAACAAGGAGAAGGCTGATATGGCCAAGCTGACCCTGGACCGCATCCTGCAATCGCAGGGGTTCGGTTCGCGCAAATACTGTCGTGAATTGATCGACGATGGTGAAGTCTCGATCAATGGCGAAGTGGTGGACGACTACCGTGCCACACCGGACACCGACGGTCTGGTGCTGACCATCTTCGAGGAAGAGTGGGAATACCGCGAGCATGTCTACATCGCCATCAACAAGCCGCCCAACATCGAGTGTTCCCGCAAGCCCAGCCATCATCCGGGCGTGCTGACCCTGTTGCCGGAACAATTCACCTGGCGCGATGTGCAGCCGGTGGGGCGACTGGATCATGACACCACGGGCTTGCTGCTGATGTCGGATGATGGCGCCTTCATCCATGCCCAATCCTCCCCCAAGCGCCACGTGCCCAAGGTCTACGCGGCCACCACGGCTGAACCGGTGACCGAGGCGCTCATTGCGCAATTGAAGGCAGGCGTGCAACTGCATGACGAACCGGCGCCACTGGCGGCGACCCGCTGCCGCCAACTGGGCGAGAAGCTGCTGGAAATCGTGTTGGAACAGGGCAAGTATCACCAGGTCAAGCGCATGTTGGCCGCGGCCGGCAATCATTGCAGCGCCTTGCGGCGTACCGCCATTGGCGGGCTGCAGCTTGACGCGCTGGAACTGGAAGAGGGGGAGTGGACTTATCTGGATGCGCAGCAGATGGCGTTGCTGGTGCCGGATGCGGAGTAATACGGTCGCTGTTCAATGAAAAACGCCATCGGCTGCAAACCGATGGCGTTTTTCATGGCTGATTGAGCGCCGCGAATTGCTCAATGCCGCGCGCCACTCGCCTCGCTGGCGCTGCCCACATCGGCCACGAACAACTGCGCGCAATCGACTGCATCAAACTCGTAGTGCTGTCCGCAGAAGTCGCAATCGATGGCCAGTTTGTCCATCTGTGACAGGGCTTCGGCCACTTCTTCCTGGCCCAGCATCTTCAACATGTTGCCCACCTTCTCGCGCGAGCAGGAGCAGTGGAACTGCGGATGCACCGGGTCGAAGACGCGAATGGTCTGTTCCCAGAACAGGCGATGCATCAATGTCGCGATGTCGGTGCAGAGCAATTCCTCGCGCTTCAAGGTATCGCCCAGCATGACCATGTGGTTCCAGGCTTCCAGTTCACCTTCGGGCTGGGCGGTCGGGGCGGCAGTGCCGCCGATGGACGGCAGCTTTTGCAGCAGCAGGCCGCGCGAGACGTTTTCGTCCGCCGCCAGCCATAGCTTGGTGTCGAGCTGTTCGGAACGCAGCATGTAGTTTTCGATCACGGTGGCCACGCTCTCGCCATCGAGCGGCACCACGCCCTGGTAGGCTTGCTGGCCGGGCAGCTTGTCCTTGGGATCAAGGGTGATGACGAAACGGCCATGGCCAGCGGCATTGACCAGATCGGTCAGGGTGGCATCGTCGGCAATCTCGGCGTCGTCGGCCAGCTTGGCGGTGGCACGCAGTTGCAGCTCGGAGTCGCATTCGACCACCAGCAGCTTGACCGGGCCATCGCCATGGATCTGCATGACGATCATGCCGTTGAACTTCAGATTGGCCGAGAGCAGGGCGGCCGCGGCTAGCATCTCGCCCAGCAGGGTGCGTACCGCGACCGGATAGTCGCGGCGGGCTTGCACCTGGCGCCAGGTGTCGGAAATCTCGACCAGCTCGCCCCGCACGGGAGCGTTGTCGACCAGGAATTTTTGCAGCGTGTCTTTCATTGTTTCCTTTGCTTGGCCACTCAGGCGATGCGCTTGAGCTGGGCCTTGAACTGTTGCGCGCGCTGGACATAACTGTCCGTACCGGCCTGCATACGCGCGATGTCTTCTTCGCTCAACTGGCGCACCGCCTTGGCGGGGGCGCCGATGATGAGCGAATTGTCCGGGAACTCCTTGCCTTCGGTCACCAGGGCTCCGGCGCCGACCAGGCAATTCTTGCCGATCCGGGCACCGTTGAGCACCACCGCCTGGATACCGATCAGGGCGCCGTCGCCGATGGTGCAGCCATGCAGCATGGCCTGGTGCCCCACGGTGACGTTCTTGCCGATCACCATCGGATAGCCCACATCGGTATGCAGCACCGCCCCTTCCTGCACATTGCTGTTCTCACCGACGGTGATGAGTTCATTGTCGCCACGGATGGTGACGTTGAACCAGACGCTGGAATGGGCCTCCATCCTGACCTTGCCCACCACGGTGGCGGATTCGGCCACGAAGGCGGTGTCGTCGATGTCGGGGATGTGTTGCTCCAATTGGTAGATGGCCATAATAAAATTGTCTCCTCTGAGCGGT
>NZ_BADI01000828.1:0-15472 GCF_000333555.1 Herbaspirillum sp. B65
GGGCGCGATCGTGCACGGCGCTTGCGGCAGCAAGGCCAGCACGCCACCGCGCGTCATGCCCACGCGCACCCCGGCCTCCCGCGCGCCGGGGGAAGCGGCGATGACGCGCGCGTGCTCCAGCACGACGGCCGCAGCGTCATCCAGCCAGTTCGGATAAAACACCTCCAGCGGCAGCAAAGGCAGGTGTACGGCGATCCACAGGCGCATGAGGCAAGAGATTCAGGGAAGGTAAGGAAACGAACAGGGGGCCGGCGCGCAAGGGTCCGCGTCGCTTGATGAAGTCGATCGCGATCCCCCCTGGTGCCGCGGTCAATGCCAGTCGCAACGGCGCCGGCGAGGCATCCTGCGCGCAACTGCCTGGGCGCAGCATGACGAACAGCGTCTGGCCGCTTTGTGCCGCCAGATGCAGGCGCCGCACACTCTCCGGGCGCAGGTGCCGCTGCCACAGCAGCAGGGCGGCGCAACTATCGGATTTGAGGATCTGTTCCGCCGCCCAGGCCGCGTCGGCGCTGGTGGTGGTACGCACCGCCAATAAGCGCGCGGCTTCCACCCCGATCTGTTGCCAGCCGATGAGGTGGGGAGCATGGGGTGTCTGCACCAGGGCAATCCGGCGCGGCGCCAGGGATTGCAAGGCCGGGCCCAGCAAGCGCAGCTCGCCCACCCCGGGTTGTTGCAACAGGAAATCGATCAGCGCCCCGGTCGGCCAACCCCGTCCCGGCAGCTCTTGCGACAACTCGGCAAAGCCGGTGTCGATACCGCGCGCACCTCCCTGGGCCAACTGGGAAGCGCGCCAGAGCGAGTGATGGATACTTTGGGGTGAAGGGCGCAACATGGTCATCGATACTGTATATATGTACAGTATAAATGACTTGTTGTGTTAGTCAACAAAAGCCCATTGCTCTGCTGGGGGCGGAGGGATGTTTGACAATGGCCTCAGAAGTTGTGCAGGACGCCCGTGTAGAGCCCGGCCTGGACGCGGCCGGGTAGCAGGTGTTGTTCCGGGCGGACGTTCTTGAGACCGGGTGTGCCCGCCGCCTGCGTGAGCACGCTGGGGTCGGACCGGTGGCGCAGGGAACCGATATGACCAAACCACTGGGTGTGCTTGAACAGCGTGTATTGCACCATCCCGCCCCTGTCAGTGGAAAGCGGGCTCAGGTAAGTCAGCACGCTGTCCGTAAGCAGCGCGCCATGCTTGCGCTCCAGGGCAGACCTGCCCGGCAGCGGCGCCAGCGCGTGCTCGCTATCGATGCTGCCCTTGCCAGCCAGCAGATCACGGCCGCCCAGCAAGCCGCTCCAGTTCAAGGAAGTCAGGCCGATCCAGAACCTGCGGATCTGCGCCCCCAACTGGTCGGCCCGGCCCTTGAAGGATTGCGACTGGTAGAACACGCCCTGGTTGTCAGCGGCCAGATCCTCAGCTTCGGTGAGGTTGAGAAAGCCGGTACCGTCCGCGCCGATATCCTGCGGCATCGGCCTGGCAAGCTTGTCTTCGGATGCCGGCAACGGGTTCAGGTAACCCAGTGCAGCATCGCTGCCCGGGGCCAGCCCGGCCTCGGATTGCGCCTGCACATTGCCGACCGACAGGCCGATGAGCAGCATGGCAGCAACGGCCTTGGTATGCGTGTTCATGAATTTGCCCCTCCCTTTGGATTGCTCATATATCTGACCTCTTACCTCTTACATCTGAGGTCTGATCTTATCTGTCGATTTTTTTGACTACAAATGTACTAAAGTGCAGGTTTTAGGAAAAACGCAACAACTTAGTTTTATCGAAAATAAGATCCAGGTGGGGTGAAGAAAAAATTTCCATCCTTATCTCCACCCATCTCCTAAAAGTCGCTTCCAGACTGGGTTTTCAGAAAATAAAAAACACTTTTGAGGCCATCTTTAGCAGTCTGCAAAAAGATTCTTTATCGAAATTTTTTAAGTAATCTCACAGATTTCTCTATGCGCCTCATCACGCCATTCAAACGAAAAATGACATGCTAGAATCGCGCCCTGATATCTGACCTCTCCCCTCTAGGCCGAGCCGATCCGCCCGGCTTTCGATAGCAAGGAAGAACAACAATGACAGCCCGCATTCCAGCCTATCGACTCGCCCAGGCACAAATCAAACGCTTCATCGAAGAACGCGGCCTCACGCTGGGCGATGCCCTGCCGCCGGAGGGAATGCTGGCCGAGGAACTCGGCATGAGCCGCCCCTCGCTGCGGGAGGCGGTCAAGAGTCTGGAGTCGCTGGGCATCCTGGAATCGCGCCACGGCGAAGGCATCTATGTCAAAGGCTTTTCCTTCGACACCATCCTCGACAACCTGCCCTACGCCTTCGCCGTCGATGGCAAGCAATTGCGCGAACTGTTGCAGGTGCGCGCCGCCATCGAGACCGGTGCCGCGCCGGCCATCCTGCAGCACATGTCGGCGGCCCAGCTCAAGACCCTGCGCCAGCAGGCCGATCACATGCTGGTGCTGGCGCGCTCAGGCGAAGATGTCGGCGCAGAAGACCGCCAGTTCCAGGCCACCCTGTATGGCTGCCTGGACAACGCCTTCCTGAGCACGCTCACCGACCTGCTCTGGCGCATGTTCCATCGCATGGGCGAAGCCCGCCTGGCGCTCGATGGCCGCCTGGCCGAAGCCACCGCACGGGATCGCATCCAGCTCGCCAAGATGATCGAGGCCAAGGATCTGGAAGGACTCTTGCAAGCCTGCGAGAAACATTTCCAGCGTCTGCTGGCCCAGCTGGAGGTGTCGCCAGCGCAGCCCGGCGACAAGCCAGGCAAAGCCGGCAAGCGTGTGGCCAGCGCCAGCAGCGGCCAGCAGCAAAACTGAGGCACTCAAGCAAGCTCATCATTGGCAGCAAGCTTCGCAGGGTTTACAGCAGGAGATGAACAATCCGACATCGCTTGTCCCAGGTCGGACGTGTAGAATCTCCCTTTTTGCCCCCTGCCCCGGAAGCTTATGTGGTTTAAGAATCTACAGATCTATCGTCTGCCCGCACCGTGGGCGATCACCGCCGACGAACTCGAATCCCATCTCGCACCGCAGGCCTTCACCGCCTGCTCCAGCCTGGACATGCAAAGCCAAGGCTGGGTGCCGCCGCGCAACAATGACAAGCTGGTGCACGTGGTCAATCGCCAGTTGCTGATGAAGCTCGATACCGAAAAGAAACTCTTGCCTTCCACCGTCATCAACCAGGTCACCAAGGCCCGCGCTGCCGAACTGGAAGAACAGCAAGGTTTCCCGCCCGGTCGCAAGCAGACCAAGGAATTGAAGG
This sequence comes from Herbaspirillum sp. B65, assembly GCF_000333555.1. Taxonomy (NCBI): domain Bacteria; kingdom Pseudomonadati; phylum Pseudomonadota; class Betaproteobacteria; order Burkholderiales; family Oxalobacteraceae; genus Herbaspirillum; species Herbaspirillum sp. B65. The sequence goes on from NZ_BADI01000828.1 coordinate 3,266, forward strand.
AACAAGTCACCGATGAGCTGCTGCCGCGCGCCTTCTCGGTGGTGCGCAGCACCTGGGTCTGGATCGATCCGGTCAATGGCTGGTTGCTGGTCGATGCCGGCTCGCCGTCCAAGGCCGAGGAAGTCTTGAAGCTGCTGTTCAAGGCCATCCCCAAGTTCCCGCTGGAAACGCTGCGTACCGTCATGTCGCCGGCCGCCGCCATGACCGACTGGCTGGCCAGCGACGAAGCCCCCAACGGCTTCACCGTGGACCAGGATACCGAGCTGCGCTCCACCGCCGAGAGCAAGGCCACGGTGCGCTACGTGCGCCACACGCTGGAGGCCGAAGACATCCGCCGCCACATCGAATCCGGCAAGCAGTGCACGCGTCTGGCGCTGACCTGGGCCGACAAGGTGTCCTTCGTGCTGACCGAGAACCTGTCGGTCAAGCGCATCGCGCCGCTGGACGTGCTCAAGGAAGACAGCGAGATCGCCGGCAAGAACGATGATGAACGTTTTGACGGCGACTTCATGCTCATGGCCGGCGAACTGGCCAAGCTGCTCTCTGCGCTGGTCGATGCATTGGGTGGTCAACTGAAGGAAAACGACGGCACGCTGGCACAGGCTGCGTGATCGACGGACCGATTTGGGCGTGACAAGAAACGGGAGCTTCGGCTCCCGTTTTTCATGGGCACGCCTCAGGCGCTGACCAGCACGCTTTCCAAGGGCAGCATCGCGTGCTGCAAGGTCGCCGCCAGGCGCGCGCTGGAGACGCCATCGCGTGCGCCCAGCGCCAAGCCATTGAGAAAGCTGGTGTAGAAATCCCCCAGGGCGGTGACATCGGCATCGGCCCGGATCTCGCCTTCGCGCTGGGCCTGCAGCAGGCGCGCACGGATTTCGTTGCGGCGCTTGTGGCGACGTTGCGAGAGCGCATCACTGTGCTCGCTGTTCTCGGGCGCACAGTTGATGGCCGAGACCACCACCATGCAACCCTTGCCGACCGGCAAGCCGGGCAGCGTGGTCTTGCCGGAATACATGCGCACGCTGGCGCGCAGCATGGCCAGCAGATCCTGGTAAATGCCTTTGCCTGCCTGCAACAGGCGCAAGGGCTCGGCGCTGACGGTGCGCGCATAGACCTCCACGACTTCACGAAAGAGCGCATCCTTGTCGCCAAAGGCGGCATAGAGACTGGGCGCCTTCACCCCGATGGCCGCAGTCAGGTCGGCCATGGTGGTGCCTTCGTAGCCCTTGCTCCAGAACACTTGCATGGCCTGATGCAGCGCCTGTTCACGGTCGAAGCTGCGCGGGCGGCCGCGGGTTTTTATCATCGGTATCCTTTGCGGGGTATTACCCCTGGCGGTAATGGTATTGCCTGGCAGTGTAGTTTATTTTAATCAGCGTTACAAAAATAAATCACCAGCCCTTGAACTTTGGCCGCGACGTTCCTATTATCTAATGCTCGTTACATAAATAAATGGTGACGAGCCACATCATTCATCAAAGATTAACCCGGCAATACAGAACCCAGCATTTGACGGCACCATCGAAAGGACATGCCATGAGCCGCAAGACCCGAATAGAAAACTACCGCAACATCGGTATCAGCGCGCATATCGACGCGGGCAAGACCACGACCACCGAGCGCATTCTTTTTTATACGGGTGTGAACCACAAGATCGGTGAAGTGCATAACGGTGCGGCCACCATGGACTGGATGGAGCAGGAGCAGGAACGCGGCATCACCATCACCTCGGCGGCTACCACGGCCTTCTGGAAAGGCATGGCCGGCAATTATCCCGAGCATCGCATCAACATCATCGACACCCCCGGTCACGTGGACTTCACCATCGAGGTGGAGCGCTCCATGCGCGTGCTCGATGGCGCAGTGATGGTGTATGACTCGGTGGGCGGCGTGCAGCCGCAGTCCGAGACCGTCTGGCGCCAGGCCAACAAGTACAAGGTGCCGCGCATTGCCTTCGTCAACAAGATGGACCGCATCGGCGCCGACTTCTTCCGCGTGCAGAAGCAGATCGAGGAACGCCTCAAGGGTAAAGCCGTTCCCATCCAGATTCCGGTGGGCGCGGAAGACCATTTCTCGGGCGTGATCGACCTGGTCAAGATGAAGGCCATCATCTGGGATGAAGCCAGCCAGGGCGTGCTGTTCAAGTACGAAGACATCCCGCTGGAGCTGGAGGACACCGCACGCCAGTGGCGCGACCACATGGTCGAGCAGGCCGCTGAAGCCAACGAGGAACTGCTGGAGAAATACCTCTCCGGCAATCCCCTCTCCGAAGACGACATCAAGCGCGGCCTGCGCCTGCGCACGGTGGCCAACGAGATCGTGCCGATGCTGGCCGGTTCCGCCTTCAAGAACAAGGGCGTGCAAGCCATGCTGGATGCGGTGATCGATTACCTGCCCTCGCCCATCGACGTGCCGGCCATTGCCGGTCATGCCGAGGACGATAGCGAGATCGAGCGCCATCCTTCGGATGAAGAACCGTTCTCGGCGCTGGCCTTCAAGATCATGACCGATCCCTTCGTGGGTCAGTTGACCTTCTTCCGCGTGTATTCCGGCATCGTCAATTCGGGCGATACGGTCTACAACCCGGTCAAGGGCAAGAAGGAACGCCTGGGCCGTATCCTGCAGATGCACGCCAACGAGCGCAAGGAGATCAAGGAAGTGTTCGCCGGCGACATCGCCGCGGCCGTGGGTCTGAAGGATGTAACCACCGGCGACACGCTGTCGGACCCGGAGCATCCCATCATCCTGGAACGCATGATCTTCCCCGAGCCGGTGATCTCGCAGGCAGTGGAGCCCAAGACCAAGGCCGACCAGGAAAAGATGGGCATCGCCTTGAATCGCCTGGCGCAGGAAGATCCGTCCTTCCGCGTGCATACCGACGAGGAATCGGGCCAGACCATCATGTCGGGCATGGGCGAGCTGCACCTGGAAATTTTGGTCGACCGGATGAAGCGCGAGTTCAACGTCGAGGCCACGGTCGGCAAGCCGCAGGTGGCCTATCGTGAAGCGATCCGCAAGGGTGTGGAAGATGTCGAGGGCAAGTTCGTCAAGCAGTCCGGTGGGCGCGGGCAGTACGGCCACGTGGTGATCAAGCTGGAACCACAACCGGCCGGCAAGGGCTATGAATTCGTCGATGCCATCAAGGGTGGCGTGGTGCCGCGCGAATTCATCCCGGCAGTCGACAAGGGCATCCAGGAGTCGCTGAAGGCCGGCGTGCTGGCGGGCTATCCGGTGGTGGACGTGAAGGCGACGCTGACCTTCGGTTCATACCACGACGTGGACTCCAACGAAAACGCCTTCCGCATGGCCGGCTCGATGGCCTTCAAGGAAGCGATGAAGCGCGCCGGTCCGATGCTCTTGGAGCCGATGATGCAGGTCGAGGTGGAAACGCCCGAGGAATTCATGGGCAACGTGATGGGCGACCTGTCCTCGCGGCGCGGGATGGTGCAGGGCATGGAAGACATGGTGGGTGGCGGCAAGCTGGTGCGTGCCGAAGTGCCGCTGTCGGAAATGTTCGGCTACTCGACCACGCTGCGTTCGCTGTCACAGGGACGGGCGACCTACTCGATGGAGTTCAAGCACTATGCCGAGGCGCCACGGCAGGTGGTGGAGCAGTTATCGGGGAGCAAGGCGAAGGGTTGATTTTCCTTACCCTCGCCGTGACAAAGCCGATGCATCTTTGGATGCGTCGGCTTTTTTAATTCCCGATCATGGGTCTGGTGAATCTAGAACTAACTCATGCCTGTTGGTGAAATGCGCTCCCAACAAACTCCAGGCAACTCAACATCACTGCTGCACTGTCATGGCCGAACTGCCATGACAGTGCTGGTGTTTATCGTATCGACTGTCGCTATTTGTTGGCAAGCATCCGGTGATACTATGAATTATCCAATCCTTTGTACCTGACATCTGCAGCATATCGCGCCACGCGCAAGATCAACTTAAGGAAAGTCATGTCAAGCAATATCGTTACCGTCACCGACGCCTCGTTCGAGGCAGAGGTTCTGCAATCATCGCAGGCTGTTCTGGTGGACTTCTGGGCGCCTTGGTGTATGCCGTGCAAGATGTTGGCACCGCTACTGGCCGATCTGGCCGACGAGTTTAGCGATACGCTGCGCATCGCCAAGATCAATGCTGATGAAAACAAGCAAAGCATGGAAAAGTATGGTGTACGCGGCCTGCCATCGATGCTGCTGTTCATCGGTGGCGTGGAGCGCGCCCGCCTGATCGGCATGCAAAGCAAGACGCGCCTGGTGGCATTCATCGAAGATCAATTGGAGCTTTGAACCATGTCTTCTCCTGTCATGCCAGCCACCTCCCTCACGTTCCATGGCGACAACACGCTCAAGCAGGCAATGCTGGAGCGTTTCCGCGCGCATCTGGAGGCCGGCCGGGTCACCAGCACCCTCAACACCTGGAATGGCCAATCCGGCAGCGTCATAGGTTGTGCCATCGAGAGTGATGACCTCGACGTCTGGAGCAGCACACTCGGCTTGCCTAAGTGGCTGGCACTGCTGATTGATGCGATTGCCGCTGCACAGGGCTCGCCGCAGGCCTTCGCACTGGCTGGCCTGCCTACGTTGCAAGCCATCCCTGTCGGTGTCGATCTGGACGCTGCCGGCAGCGGGTTCGTACTGAAGTTGCTGGCCGATATTGCTGCCAGGCGCGAAGCAAGCTCTCCTGATACGGCGCTTCCGAGTGCACTAGCTACAGTCACAACATTGCATACCGCGGTGGCTGACGGAAAGTCCTCTGATGCCGCCGCCTGGCGCGCTGCCCGGCGCGCAGCGATGGCTGTGGCGGATACCTTCGAGGAGCATTCGGCCGGGCGTCTGCTGGCCTCGGTTGTCGAAGCCGCCGGCTGGGACATCCGCTCTTCGCCGACCGTCGCCACAGATACCATGCGAGCATGGGTGGTCGCTTACGGCAATTACGCCCTGGTTGAGTTTGGCTGGACCCCGGCCGATGAGGCCAACGTGCATGTGCGCCTGAAGGAAATGCATGATCGCTTCCTGAAGGATCACCCGGAGAGCACCCGCACAGTGTTCGATCATTACGCCGAGCAATATCCTGCAGAAGAAGAACGCTTGCGGGCGCGCATCCGTACCGAGCGCGAAGCCGTGAGCAGAGCCAACGCCATCGCGTCGGAAATATTGCGGGCGTCATTGGCGCCGGCTTCCACGGCCTGATCATTGCCATCAGGGGTTGGCCGGACCATGCCTTCATCAAGAATCCGGCCCCCTGATTCACCGCATAGCAGAGGCGAACGTTAAGGCCATGAACAGTGCCTGGATGCTTTATGCCGCGCTGACCATGACAAGCAAACGGCCATAGCTCTCCACCTTAAGTGATACAGTTTCCGCGAGCTGGCGCAAAACTGTATCTGGTGCGCGCATGTCGAAGATGCCACTGACATGTTTTGCGGCTGCCGCGCGGGTGATGTGGATTACCCCCGGACGGTGGCGACGCAGCACCCCGATCACGTCAGCCACGGCCTGGTCCGATGCGACCAGCAGGCCTCTAGTCCATGCGATGGCATTCGAGAGCGACAGGTTGGTGCGCTCGACTCCAGCGTCTTTCAAACTCACCACATCACCCCGAACGATGGTTTTGATGGTGCCATCTGGCGTCGTCAATGTGGCACTGCCTTGCTCCAGCGCGATCAGCGAATGTGTTTCATAAGAAGAAAAACTGAAACGTGCAGTCCTTGCCTGCAAATGCCGCGGGCCGAGAGGATCTCGAACGGCTTGCTGTTATGCATCGCCTCCACCAGCATCTGCCCCGACTCCATACGCCAGGTATTGCTTGATGCGGTAGCAATCGCTTGGACGGTAGTGCCGGCATCCAGGGTGACATGAATATCTGGATTCAACGCCGCTTGACGGATCTCTCCTGTGCCAGTGCTGAGGGTGGGTTCGTCCATGAACACTTGCAGGCCTCGATAGCCTAGCACCCCCACCACGGTGAGCCCGATCGTGCCACTCAAACCAGCCCGCAGCATACGCCGGCGCGATTCGCCGGCCTCCAGTAGTGCCTGCCGTCCGGCGCCATGTGCCTCCCTGCTCTGCCCGAAGGAGCGAAACGGTGTCAGCTTCTGCTGCAATGCATCCCATGCCGCCTGGTTGGCCGTGCTGGCGCAACACCATTCGGCAAAGCGAGCTTGCTCTTCCGCGCTGGCTTCGCCGGAACGCATCAGCACTTCCCAGGCGATGGCGGCCTTGACTGGATCTTTCAACTTGTTCCTCCTCGACAATCACGCGCCTTCATAGCACTTCGCCAATGCCTGGGCGATGTACTTGCGCACCATGCTCACGGATACGCCAAGCAAATCGGCAATCTCTCGGTAGGTCAGTCCGTCCAGCTGACTATGCAGGAATGCTCTTCTTGCATTGCTGGACAATCCGCATAGCAACCGGTCGATACTGGCTAGTGTCTGCACGACTTCGAGGATGGCCTCCGGAGACGGCATGTCCGCTTCCTCGTGCGTGGCCAGTGCGGCAAGGTAAGCAGCTTCCAGGTCGCGACGACGCCATAGATCGAATACCAGCCGCTGCGAAATGGTCCGCAATAACGCACGCGGTTCACGAATGACCGAGACATCCGGGATGCTGGCCATCTCGACAAATGCTGCCGAGGCGACATCCTCTGCATCCGCCAAGCATTTTACCTGGCGTCGCAGGTACTGCTTCAGCCAGCGATAGCTGTTGGCAAATTCAGAGGCCAGGAAATCATGCCGCAATGGCTGTTCCGTATATGTATTGCGCGAGCATAGCAAGGACGCCGTCGATACAGCTTCTCCCTCTCCGCCATCTACGTAACGATATTCCATGATCAACCTATGTTTTACACAAAATTGTCGAAGCGCTCTGCGAGGAATTATGGCCTGTTCCGATCCAATCCGCGAGTCCGAAAATGGGCCCCAGAAGGTGCTTTGATGAAAGCACGCTTGCTTCCTCTGGTGCCATTCTCTCCGAATTAGCGAATTGCCGCGCCACTAAAAACGCATAAGCTTTATCGTTTGCTACGTTGAAGCTGACGCAATTAATGTACCACCACGATTATGGGTTCTTCTGCCCTCAGTGGCTTAATATAATTTTCATATTTTGGCAGTACCAAGGCATGGAATTCTCGTTCGGCAACAAACATGGCCTGCCTTTGAATTCGATACGGTGCGTTCTTCATTACGCTTTCCGATGCTCGTGTTGATCCATCTATTCAGCGCTTTGGCCAGCCGCCAACAGCATCAATAACCAAGGCCGCTGTCTCCGCCTCCCCATTCTCCCATTTGCAGTATCGCGACGGCCTCTCTGCAGCTCACGCAGGATGCTGCGCAATCGTTTGCGAAAATTATTTTCAAAATATGGTGTCACTTTTTGCGCGTCGGCGCACATCCCTATTGAAACCATCAAATGCAAATGCGGTTGATCTGAGCCGCAGGGCGTCTTGCATCCGATTGTTACGGGGCATGTGCAGATATCAATAGAGGGGCAGCGGTGATTGATAGATCCGGCCACGGGATGCGGGATATTCGTGAGGATACGGTACTTGCGCGGTCGCCGAGCGCGTGAGCCTATCGATACGCCCTGCTGGCGGCGCTGCAAAGGCTGGAAATGGAGGGTGTCATCAGGCGTCGCGTAGTGTTGCTCGGGCCGGGAAAACGCAACGTCTCGGCGACGGTGTGAGCAGCAATCGAGACGCGCCATCTGGATCAAGAAATTTCGCGATGCCATCGCCTGTATTGCCGAGGTGATGGAAGTGCATCGCGACCAGAAGCGCAGAACACAACGTGAACCTGTTTTCGCGGCAAGGAAGAGGTAGGGGTGTCGATGCCATGCACTGTAAAGGTGATGTTCGGCATCAGGAAGGTGCAAGAAAGAAAATCGTTTTGAGGATTTTTGAATCCGCTCGTCTATCGCCATTTTCACGGTATTTGACGACATCAATTTTAATTCCATTCATAGAGATCAAGATGAAAGTCATATCACGTTCTGCAAACTGGTCAGCTCCCAGCGTCATCATGATGGCTTTGGCCTCGACGACATCCTTGTCTCTACCAGCCAGCTCCGCCTACGCGCAGTCCGTCGCGGAGCAATCGTATCATTTGCCGAGTGCACCGCTTGACGAGACCTTGCTGCAGATAGCGAAGCAAAGCGGATTGCTGATTTCGTATGGGCCGTCCCTGGTGAAATCATTGCAATCCGCCCCGGTTGAAGGGAACTTCACCGGACCCGATGCCATCAGGCAGGCCCTGCGCAAAACCGGGCTTGAGCTGGTCCCCACGCCAGGTGGCCAATGGACCTTGCGTACGGTCACGGCACCCACATCGGAAACCAGCAAGGCCACTACCTATGCAGAATTGCCGCTGATCAGCGTGGCCGCTACGGCGGACTCCGGCGGCACTGGTTTTGTTGTGGAAAATTCCGCAACGTTTACGCGTAGTAATACGCCCCTGAGCGAAACGCCGAAGTCGGTATCGGTGGTCGATGCCGCCGTGATTCAAAGCCAATCAGCGCAAACGCTGACGGACATTCTGCGTAACGCCTCTGGGGTGGTGACGCGCACCGGTCCGTATGGCGTGCCCACGTATGCCATCCGAGGCTATGTGGGTAATGCACCGGTGATGTCGGACGGACTTTCCTCGTACGGATCGGCGGCCTCTCCTGCAACCCTCACCCCGACGATCGCTATCGCCAGCGTAGAAGTGATCAAGGGCCCGGCAGCCATTCTCGCCGCAGATGCCCCGCCCGGGGGCGTTATCAATGTCATTAAGAAAGCACCGCAGGCCGTACCATTTCATGAAATTCAGTTTGCCTACGGCTCGCATAATTACAACCAGGTGGCATTCGATTCCACTGGTGCCATTGATGAAGACAAGAAGCTCCGTTATCGCTTCGTCATTTCCGGCGACAAAGCCAGCGAGAACGCCATGGGCTATGACGGTGGCCGTCACTTCTATATCGCCCCAACGCTGCAATGGAAAGACAGCACGACGGACCTGACCATCGGGTACGCCCATACAGTGACACGCGATCCCTTTCCGCAATACACGGTGGGCTATGCCAAAGGGGGGTATGTGGAGGGATATATCGATTATCCGCTGAGCAACCGGGACGACCATTTTTCGATGACGTCCGATGAATTGACGGCCAAGCTCGAGCAAAAGATTGACGACCATCTGACATTCGTCAGCAAGAACGGCTATACGATGAACACACAGGGGCAGAGTGGGTCGGCCGCCGTGTCGACGATCTCCAAGACCAATGCGCTCACGTTGATGGGATTCAAGTCATCGGCCAATTATTACACCGTGAATTCGCAGAACTACGTGCGACTCAAGTTCGATGTCGGAACTGCGAAGTCGACCACCTTGGTCGGCGTAGATTACTCATACATGCACTACGCGCAGTACGACCTGCCGAGTGTGCCTATGACCACGATTCCCAATATATTTGGGACCTTCAACGTGCCGCCGGTCACTTCGCCGCTGAGTTATTCGAGCAGCGGGCAAGCACAGCGGGTTGGCAATTTTCTGCAAGAGCAATGGAATTACGACAAGCTGAACGTGCTCGCCTCGATCCGTCGGGACAACTACCTGAGCAGCGCATATATCGTCGGTAGAACGCCGAACGGCGGAACACACCAGTCCGCCTATAGCCCGAGCCTGGGTGTGATGTATCAACTCACCCCGGAAATCGCCCCTTACGTAAACTGGAACAAGGGTTTCGTACCGGCTAACACCCGTGTCTACGGTGGCGATTTTCTGGCACCGATGCAGAGCGAGCAATACGAGGCTGGCATGAAGTTCAGCCTGTTGGACGACAAACTTCAATTAACCACCTCGCTCTACCACATCGACTACACCAATCAAAGCATTGCCGATCCTCTGCATCGTGGTTACTTTATTCCCACTGGCGGTGCGGTGAGCCGTGGCGCGGAGGTAGAACTGAAGGGGCAGGTCCTGCCGGGCTTGAATGTAATAGCACAGTACGCTTACAACAACTACGTGCAGGACTATGCGCCGACCACCAAGGTCAACCTCCCGCATCACACCGGCAGCATCTGGACCACCTACAATTTCCGCACGCCAGCACTGCAGGGTTTTGGCGTCGGCGGCGGTCTCTTCCTGACCAGCGGGCAGGCGATCGGGTCTTCTGGCAATTACCACATCCCGGGCCAGACCGAGACCGACCTTGCCCTGTTCTATAAGCACGAAAAATATAGCTTGAATTTGTCGCTGAAGAACGCCTTCAATCACAAGCTCTATTCCAGTTCGACCTCCAGCGCCTTCATTCCAATGGGGCCTGAGCGCACCTTGATGTTGACCGGAACCTATGACTTCTGAGCGGGCAATCATGACTGTGTCAGGCCAGGTGAAGGAGAGGCCGGCGGCGCGCCGGGGCAATCTTACCGTACCGGGAACAACGGCCATCGTGCTGGCGCTGCATGTGCTCGCACTGGCCTGGCTGTTGCATCGTCCACAGGTCACGCTCAGCGCGACGGCCTCGGCGCGTGGTGGTCAGTCGGTCGCGGTCCAGTTGGTCAGTCGCTCATCGGTGGCTAAGCCGGTGGAAACACCTGCGCCCAAGTCCTTGCCGACGCCACCCGAGAAGCCGAAACCAAAGATGCCTGCGCCAAAGCCGCACCCGGTGCTGACCACGCAGGCTGCGTCCACGCAGCAAGTGCAGGCCGCCGATCCGACTCCGGCGAAAGCCACGCCGCCGCAGGCCGCCGCGCCGTCGCCGCCTGCTGCGGCGATGCCGCCATCGACCCAGGCGAGTGCTGCCGAGCCGTCTGCGGCGCCGGCCGCCGCGCCGGCCGCCACGCCGGGCAGCAGCGGACCATCGCTCAATATCAAGTCGATCAACGCCAGCGAAATGGCGCAGCTGAATTGCCATATTCCAGCGCCTGTCTATCCGGCCAAAGCTCAGCGTCTGGGACAAAAGGGTACGGTCACGTTGCGCATTGTCATTGGCATCGACGGGCGTATCGGACAAGTCAACGTGGCTTCGAGCAGTGGCTTCGCCGCGCTCGACGATGCCGCTGTGACGGCATTGCGGGGAGGGGTCTGCAATCCCTACCGCGAAGCCGGCATCGCCATGCAGGTTGAGGCCTCACAGCGGATTGCATTTGCTGCTGATTAAGATTGTTTTGCAAGTTCACACGCGCCACGGCGCACCGAATATCTAGGAGCATTACATGGAAAACTATGGTTTGGCCAATGTTTGGCTGCAAGGCGATATCGTTACTCGGTTTCTGATTGTCTTCCTACTAGGTATGTCGTCCGCCTCGTGGATCGTGATGATCGTCAAGGCGATAGCCAATCGCCGCTTAACGCGCACAGGCTTGCACGTACAAAAAGATTTTTGGGCAGCCCGCTCGATCGAGGCTGGTATGGAAGCCATCGGTGCCGACAACCCTTATAGCAATATCGCTACGGCGGCCATCGAGGCGCACGAGGCAAAAAGTTCAGCCACTGCTGGAAGGACGCACGTCCAACACCGACTGGCTGGCATATTGCGTTCGCAACGAATTGGACGAGCAGATCGCGCACCTGCAAGGCGGCTTGGCCGTGCTTGCATCAATCGCCAGCACCGCTCCGTTCATCGGCCTGTTCGGCACCGTCTGGGGCATTTATCACGCGCTCATTGCCATTGGCGCGTCGGGTCAGGCAAGTCTGGACCACGTGGCAGGCCCGGTGGGAGAGTCGCTGGTGATGACAGCGATTGGTCTGTTCGTGGCGATTCCTGCAGTACTGGGTTACAACTACGTGGCACGCGGCAATCGTGGCGTAGCGCAGAAGCTGATGCGTTTTTCGCACCAGTTGCAGGTGTATTACGTGACCGGCAACAAGATCAAGGAAGCACAGGCGGCCAAAGGTGTAGCTTATCCAGCACGTACACCGATCACCTCTACCGGTGCTTGAGGAGCCGCCATGTCAATGATGAACGATGCGGGTGGAGACGGGCTGGCTACCGAGATCAACATGGAAGTAGTGAACATTGTTGTTTGCCACCACAAGGACTCGATCGCGGATATGTTTTCTGTCTGAATGCGGTAGAAGGCATAGAAAGCACTGAAGTAGACGACGCCGATACCTCCGATTAAAGTATTTACAAATGACTGCGAAAATCGATGTCCAACGACTTTTGTTTTTCCACATCGATAGAGCGTCAACCCTATAAGAGGGAGAAATAAGGGGGCGCCAAG
>NZ_BADI01000827.1:0-2262 GCF_000333555.1 Herbaspirillum sp. B65
CGCCTTCCCGGCGTGCTGGTGGCGCCGCTGACGCTGACCGGCGCCACCATGGGCGCGGCACTGGGACTGAAGGCCTTTGCGGTGGCCATCATCGGCGGCCTCACCTCGGGCATGGGCGCCATCGTCGGCGGCCTGATCCTGGGCGTGGCCGAGACCGTGACCGGCTTCTATATCTCCACCGGCTACAAGGAAGTCCCGGGACTGGTGCTGCTGCTGCTGGTCCTGGCGGTGAAACCTGCGGGCCTGTTCGGCAAAACTGCGATCAAGAAGGTCTGATGCGATGAACAAGAAAATCCTGCTCCTGTCTTTGCTGGGTATCGTCGCGTTGGGCGGCATTCCCATGGTGGTGCACAACCCGTATTACCTGCACCTGATCGAAACCATCCTGATTTACGCCATCCTGCTGTTCGGGTTGGATATCGTGGTCGGCTATACCGGCCAGGTCTCGCTGGGTCATGCTGGCTTGTTCGGCATCGGCTCGTATGCGGCCGGCGTGCTGTTCTTCAAGCTGGGGATGCCGATCTTCGTGACGGTACCGGCCGCCATTGCCGTCACGGCAGTGTTCGGTGCCATCCTGGCCTTGCCGGCCTTGCGCGTGACTGGTCCTTACCTGGCCATGGTGACGCTGGCCTTTGGCACCATCATCCAGATCCTGATCAACGAGATGACCTTCCTCACCGAAGGCCCGATGGGGATCAAGCTGCACAAGCCCATGATCGGCGGCGAGAAGATGAGCGAAGTGCAGTTCTTCTATCTGGTGGCGGTCTTGATGGTGATCTCGATGCTGGTGGTACATCGCATCCTCAAGTCCAACCTGGGGCGCGCGTTCCAGGCCCTGCGTGACAGCCCGATCGCTTCCGATTGCATGGGCGTGTCGGTGTATCGCTACAAAGTCTATGCCTTCATCATCAGCGCTGCGTTGGCCGGTCTCTCGGGTGCCCTGTATGCGTATTCGGAAGAGTACATCTCGCCCAATACCTACAACTTCGAGCTGACCATCCTGTTCCTGCTGGCGGTGATCATGGGCGGACGCAAGTCGCGCATCGGCTCGCTCATCGGTGCGCTGATTGTGGTGATGCTGCCCAGCCTGCTGTCGGACATCGAACTGTTCCGCCAGATCGCCACCGTGCTGGCGGTGATCGTGGTGGTGGGGGCTGGCGCACAGGTGGCGCGCAAGACCAAGACTGCGCGTGGGGTGGCCGTGCCGGTGGTGGCGACCATCGCCATGGCGGCCTTCTCCTACAAGCTGGAAAATATTACCGACTGGCGCCTGACCATCTTTGGTCTGATGACCCTGTTCGTGGTGTATTACCTGCAGGATGGCATCGTCGGCTTCTGCCGCAACCTGTTTGGTCGCTTGCTCACCAAGCATGTGCCGGTGGCGCAGCAGATCGCGGGCGACAAGGAGCGTGCCGTCATCACGACCGATTCGGTCAAGGATCAGGGGGCCACGCTGTTGAAGGTCAACCAGATACTGATGCAGTTCGGCGGCTTGAAAGCCTTGAATCGCGTCGATCTGGACGTGCGCAAGGGAACCGTACACGGCCTGATCGGCCCCAACGGCTCCGGCAAGAGCACCATGATGAACGTACTCACCGGCATCTATCGTCCTACAGATGGCGTGGTGGAATACGATGGCCGCCCGATCTCCGGCAATGTGCCCTCGGCCATCGCCCTGGGCGGCGTGGCGCGGACCTTCCAGAACGTGCAGTTGTTCGGTGAAATGACGGCCACTGAAAACGTGCTGGTGGGCCTGCATCACACCTTCGGCAGCAACGTGGTCGACGTCATGGTCAATACGTCCCGTTACGTCCGGGAAGAGCAGGCCGCGCGCGAACGCGCTGCAGCCATCCTGGAGTTCGTCGGCTTGGCCAACCTGGCCAACGAAGAAGCGCGCAACCTGCCTTACGGCAAGCAGCGCCTGCTGGAAATCGGCCGTGCACTGGGCTTGAATCCGAGTCTGTTGCTGCTGGACGAACCGGCCGCTGGCCTCACTGCGCCGGACATCAAGGAACTCGTTGCCATCATCCGCAAGATCCGCGAAGCCGGCATCACCATCATCCTGATCGAACACCACATGGACGTGGTCATGTCCATCTGCGATACCGTCACCGTGCTCGACTTCGGCCAGAAGATCGCCGAAGGCAAGCCGGCCCAGGTCCAGGCTGACCCCAAGGTCATCGAAGCCTACCTCGGCAGTGGCGCAGGCGATGCCCATGACAACCCATCCAGCCCCGCGGGAGCCTGAACATGCTGACCATT
>NZ_BADI01000826.1:0-4690 GCF_000333555.1 Herbaspirillum sp. B65
GGACGCCGTTCCGCTATCCGCTGGATCGCGTCTTCATCGAATTCCCGGCCGGCAAGCTCGATCCGGGTGAAGACAGCCTCGACTGCGCCAAGCGCGAACTGCAGGAAGAAACCGGCTATACCGCCAGCCAATGGCAATACGTCTGCACCATCCACAATGCCATTGCCTATTCGGATGAGCACCTGGTGCTGTATGTAGCGCGTGGCCTCAAGGAAGGTGAGCGGCAACTGGATGAAGGTGAGTTCCTCGACATCTACAAGGCGCCGCTGGCCGAGCTGCTGGAACAGGTGCGCAATGGCCAGATCACCGATGTGAAGACGGTGATCGGCGTGTTCTGGTTGGAGAAGATCGTCAACGGTAGCTGGACGCCGCCTGAGCGTCCTGCCGGCATCTGAAGCCAAAGCCCGCCGACATGAAAAAGCCGCCTCCGAGGATGCGGCTTTGTTTTTTCTAAGCGGGGTAGGGCTGCTGCTTACATGCCCGAGTAATTCGGCCCGCCACCGCCTTCAGGCGTCACCCAGACGATGTTCTGGGTCGGATCCTTGATATCGCAGGTCTTGCAGTGCACGCAGTTCTGCGCATTGATCTGCAGGCGGTCGGAATGGTCCTCGTTCTTGACGAATTCATAGACGCCTGCCGGGCAGTAGCGCGCTTCCGGGCCGGCATACTTGGCCAGGTTGATCTGCACCGGCACGTTCTTATCCTTCAAGGTCAGATGGGCCGGCTGGTCTTCGCCGTGGTTGGTGTTGGAGATGAACACCGAAGAGAGGCGGTCGAAGGTCAGCTTGCCGTCCGGCTTGGGATAGGCAATCGGCGCGAAGTCCGAGGCTGGGCGCAGGCATTCGTGGTCGGCATGGGTATGACGCAGCGTCCACGGGGCCTTGCCACCGAAGAGCACCTGGTCGATACCCACCAGCAGCGTACCGGTGACCAGGCCACGGCTCATCGAGGGCTTGAAGTTGCGCGCCTTGTGCAATTCTTCCTTCAGCCAGGAGGCGTCGAAGGCGGCCGGGTAGGCGGCCAGTTCGTCGCCCTGGCGGTTCTCGCCCAGCGCCTGGAAGGCGGCTTCGGCGGCCAGCATCCCACTCTTGATGGCAGCATGACTGCCCTTGATGCGCGAGGCGTTGAGGAAACCGGCATCGCAGCCCAGCAGGGCGCCCCCCGGAAATACCAGCTTGGGCAGCGACTGCACGCCGCCTGCGGTGATGGCGCGGGCGCCATAGGAGAGGCGCTTGCCGCCTTCGAAGAACTTGCGGATTTCGGGGTGGGTCTTGTAGCGCTGGAATTCCTCGAAGGGCGACAGGTAGGGATTCTGGTAGGCCAGGCCGACCACATAACCGACCGCCACCTGGTTGTTTTCCAGGTGATACAGGAACGAGCCGCCATAGGTGTCATGCGGCAGCGGCCAGCCGGCCGTATGCACCACCAGGCCGGGCTGGTGCACTTCCGGCTTCACTTCCCACAGCTCCTTGATGCCGATGGCATAGGTCTGCGGATCGCGACCTTCATCAAGCTGGTACTTGGCGATCAATTGCTTGCCCAGATGGCCGCGCGCCCCTTCGGCGAAGAAGGTGTACTTGGCGTGCAACTCCATGCCGAGCTGGAATTCGGAGGTGGGTTCGCCTTCCTTGTTGATGCCCAGGTTGCCGGTGGCCACGCCCTTGACCGAGCCATCCTCGTGATAGAGCACTTCGGCCGCCGGAAAGCCGGGGAAGATTTCCACGCCCAGCGCCTCGGCCTGCTGGCCCAGCCAGCGGGTGACGTTGGAGAGCGAAATGACGTAGTTGCCGTGGTTCTGGAAACAGGTGGGCAAGAGCCAGTTGGGCGTCTTGTAGGCCTTGGTGGCGGAGAGGAACAGGAAGCGGTCTTCGGTCACCGGCGTATGCAACGGTGCGCCTTGCTCCTTCCAGTCAGGGATCAGCTCGCTCAGCGCACGCGGGTCCATCACGGCGCCGGAGAGGATATGGGCGCCGACTTCGCTGCCTTTTTCCAGCACGCACACCGCGACTTCACGATTTTGTTGGGCGGCCAGCTGTTTGAGGCGGATCGCCGCCGACAGGCCGGCCGGGCCGCCGCCGACGATGACTACGTCATATTCCATCGATTCGCGAGGGCCGTATTGTGCGAGCAAGTCTTGAGTAGAAGTCATGGGTGTCCCGTGTGATGTGAACTGCCTGTTTTCGAACGATCGTGCTATTGTTAAGTATTTTTCGAAGGAACGCTAGAGGGTAGCGCTCATTTCGCCGGGCTTTTTATGCGCTTTTGGCCATTCATGGTGGCAGCAATGTAGGCGAAACCGTCCGCTGCGCGGTCGACTTGTTCGAATTGCCCAAGCCTGAAGGTCTGGTGAAAGTGCCGTATTTTATGGGATTTTGGTCGTGCACCTCACCACCATTGCAAAACACTTCATATCCTTATTGCGTCAGAAAAGCGACACGCCCGCACCGTGGCGCATGAAAAAAATTACATTCATAGATGAATCAAATCGGAAAGGACCAGCCATGAGCCTCCACCCACAGGCCGCACCGAAGCAGTTATACGTCTCCCGCCAAAGCATCCGCTGGGGTGACATGGATGCCTTCGGCCATGTCAACAACACGATCTATTTCCGCTTCATGGAGCAGTGCCGTATCGAGTGGCTGGAAGAGGTCTTCGGTTCCACCATCGCCGGCCGGGAAGGCCCGGTGATCGTCAATGCCCACTGCAACTTCAGGCGTCAGATGAAGTATCCCGCCACCATCGCGGTGCAGATGAATGCCGGCCAGGTGGGGCGCACGAGTGTGGAAACTACGTATGTCATCCGCGACGCTGCCGATGAACAGATCATTTATGCTGACGGTGCTGCAAAGATCGTCTGGGTCGATTTCGAGAAAGAAAAATCCACTGCGTGGCCCGAAAGGCTGCGACAGCTCCTGACAAGCTTGTAAGTTTGGCGCAAGGAAACTGGCACAGAATCGGCCCGACACTCCCGCGAGGAACCGCCATAGAGCGGAGGGAGCGGAGAATTCGTTTCACAGCGAGCGGATATCCAAAAGCGCATAGCCCGTCTGCGATGAGCTAGCCAACAACTACATTCTGGAGGATGACATGACATACAAGACCCCAGCCTTTGTGCGGCTGCCCTGATGAGCCTGGCGCTCACTTTGCAGGCGGCCGATTCGATCAAGATCGGGGTTTCCGGCCCCTATACCGGTGGTTCGGCGCCGATGGGGGTTTCCATGCGCGACGGCGTCAAGCTGGCCGTGGCCGAGATCAATGCCGCCGGCGGCGTGCTGGGACGCCAGATCCAACTGATCGAGCGCGACGACGAAGCCAAGAACGAGCGCGGCGTGCAGATCGCCCAGGAACTGATCAACAAGGAAAAGGTGGTCGCCACCGTCGGCTTCATCAACACCGGCGTGGCCCTGGCCTCGCAGCGCTTCTACCAGGAAGCCAAGATTCCGGTGATCAACAACGTGGCCACCGGTACCGTGATCACCAAGCAGTTCGAGAAGGAAAAGGACAACTACATCTTCCGCACCTCGGCCGCCGACAAGATCCAGGCCAAGATGATCGCCGATGAAGCGGTGGACAAGCAGAAGTTCAGCAAGGTCGCCATTCTGGCCGACTCCACCAACTATGGCCAGCTCGGCCGCGAAGATCTGGAGAAGGTGCTGGCCGACAAGAAGGTCACCCCGGTGGCCGTCGAAAAGTACAACATCAAGGACGTCGACATGACGGCCCAACTGCTCAAGTCCAAGCAGGGCGGCGCCCAGGCCGTGCTGACCTACGGCATCGGCCCGGAACTGGCGCAGATCGCCAACGGCATGGAAAAGCTGAACTGGCACGTGCCCATCATCGGCAGCTGGCCGCTGTCCATGGGCAACTTCATCGATAACTCCGGCAAGAACGGCAATGGCGCCCGGATGCCGCAAACCTTCATCCAGGACGGCAATACGCCCAAGCGCAAGGCCTTCATCGAGGCCTACCAGAAGGCCTACAAGGTTGATCGTATGCCCTCGGCCGTCTCGGCTGCCCAAGGCTACGACTCCATCCTGCTGCTGGCCGCTGCCATCAAGCAGGCGGGCAGCACCGATGGCGAAAAGGTCCGCGCTGCGCTGGAAAACCTGAACACCAAGGTCGAAGGCGTGGTTACCACCTATGACAAACCGTTCACCCACGACGATCACGAAGCCATCAAGCCGGCCATGGTCGTGATGGGCGAGGTCAAGAACGGCCGCGTCATCCTCGGCAAATAAGACTCGACTCGCTTCACGCACAGTAGTCGAAGAGGCCAGTCCTTGCGATCCGGGGGCTGGCCTTTTTTACACGATCTGTTGACGATTTTTTAACGGCCCGACGTCGGCGCCGCAGGATCGTTGCAGCTCTACGCCGCCACCCGGCGGTAGCCGCTTCTTGGGAAATACAATGGATATCCTCTTACAACTGGTCTTCTCCGGGATTGCGCTGGGCATGATCTATGCCGTCATCGCCTTCGGTTACCAACTGACCTTTGCCACCTCCGGCACCCTCAACTTCGGCCAGGGTGAAGCCCTGATGCTGGGCGCCCTGGTCGGACTTTCCGTGGTGGGCAACATCCACGGCGGGCCCTATCTCAATTACTGGCTGATGATCCCCATCGTGCTGGTCTTTGGCGCCTTGCAAGGCATGTTCGTCGAATGGATCGGTGTGCGTCCGGCCATCAAGATCA
>NZ_BADI01000825.1:0-1294 GCF_000333555.1 Herbaspirillum sp. B65
CCCAGGTCTTGCCCCACATCTGCAGCAGCACCCGTTGGCATAGGTGAAGCGGTGTTGCAGATCCCAGGCGTAGCCCAGTTCGGGCGTGTGAGAGGGAAGGTTTCGTAGAAGCGGCGGCGCTGCTCGGAGGCGCGCGTGAGACCCGCCACCTCGGCCCGCAGGCTCACCGACAGCCCCTGGGTGCTGGCATAGCAGATCACTTCATAGGCGTAGGGCTGACCGGGGGGCAGGTAGAGGCATTGCCGGCTTTGGCCATCGGCCAGGGTGGCGCGCATGGATTCTTCCAGCACGCTGCCGGCCAGCGCCGGGCACGCTTGCCACACGGATCGGCCCGCTGCTGCGTGGCTGGCCTGCAGCAGCACCTGGGCTACCTCATCCAGGTACAGCACGCGCCATTGCGCATCGAGAGCGAGGAAAGCCGCCGGCAAGGCGACGGCGCTGCCCGGCCCGGCGAATGGTCGCATGGGCGGGGCGCTGGGAGAAAGCTTGGACATGGCGCACCTTGATTGCTGGTTACGTCAGATTGTAGATGAGCCTTTTCTCTGCGGCTGTAGGACAAGCAGCCGACTTGCTGCATTGGCCGGCAAAACGCATCAAAAGTCAGCTGCGTTTTCCGCGACCCGCATCAAGCCTTGCCAGACGGCATCGTTTTACGCCGGAAAGCGGCATTCCATCAGGCTTTTCCTGACTTTGACCAGGCTCCTGCACAGCTATAATGAGGCCGGGTTACCAGCACACCATGGCGGCTCACCGCCCCAGCAAGACCGCGCTGGCATGGCGCACTCCCGAACAAGTACAGGGCACAGGATGGCTCCTTCCGCATTGATGAGCATGGTGCGCCGCTATTGGCGCGTGAACGTCGACCAGCCTGAATTGCTGATCGCGCAGTACCGGGCATTTGCCGGCAAGATGCCCATGATGTACCTGATCCTGCTCATCAATACCTGGGGGCTGGCCTATACCTACCTGGGCCTGGTCCCACTCTGGCTGGGGCTGTACTTCCCGGTGCTGCTCACGGTGCTGTGCGTGATCCGCATCAGTTTCTGGTGGCGCGGTCGCCACGTCGATCCTACCCCCGGCATGGCCGCCGCTGCCTTGAAGCGCACCAATCTGCTGGCGCCACCGATTGCCTTGAGTTTTTCGCTATGGTCGGTACTGCTGTTTCCCTACGGCGATAGTTATGCCCAGGCCCACGTGGCTTTCTACATGGGCATCACCGTCATCTGCTGCATCTTCTGCCTGATGTACCTGCGTTCGGCGGCCTTGTCCGTGGCGCTGATCGTCAATGGCATCT
>NZ_BADI01000824.1:0-2621 GCF_000333555.1 Herbaspirillum sp. B65
GGCCGGCGCCCTGGCCATGGATGCGATCCGCATGGAAGGCGCGCAGCCCGACAGCGTTTGTCATCCCGATGGCAGCCTGCGCCACGATTATGCGCAACGGCTGGAGCAGGTCCGCACCCAGCGGCTGGACCAGGCGCTGGGCCGTCCGGTGCCCGGCATCAACACGCTGGCCGCGCCGGTGTTCAATCACACCGGTCAACTGGCCTTGGTGATGGCGGTCATGGGCAGCAGCGGCAGTTACGATCCGCGCTACGAGGGGGACGTGGCGCAATTGCTGCGCGCGGCAGCGCATACGGTGTCGTGGCGGCTGGGGGCCTTCGATGACACCGGCTCGGGCATCCCGGAATAATCCTTCATAGCGCTCTCAAGCCCGCTTGCCACGGCTGTCCAGGATCGCCTGTACACGCTGGCTCAGGGTGTCCATCTTGAAGGGCTTGGTCAATACCTGCATACCGGGCTGCAGATGGCCATTGCCGAGTGCCGCGTTTTCCGCATAGCCGGTAATGAACAAGACCTGCAGCTCGGGCCGCGCCGTGCGGGCGGCATCGGCCACCTGGCGACCGTTGAGCCCGCCCGGCAAGCCCACATCGGTGATGAGCAAGTCGATCTGCGCGGCCGATTGCAGGATGCCCAGCGCAGCCGGCCCATCTTCGGCCTGCAGCGTGGTGTAGCCGGCTTCGCTCAGTACTTCGACCAGCAACAGGCGGATGGACGCTTCGTCGTCCACCACCAGCACCACTTCGCCGCTGCCGGCTGCGGCGGGCAGGGGGGCGGGTTCGCATTCTTCGGCCTGGGCGTCGTGCTGATGGCGCGGCAGGTAGAGCGACACCGTACTGCCCTGGCCGAGTTCCGAATACAGCCGCACCTGTCCCCCCGACTGGCGCGCAAAGCCATAGACCATCGATAGTCCCAGCCCGGTACCTTCGCCAATGGGCTTGGTGGTGAAGAAGGGATCGAAGGCGCGGGCCATGACCTCGGGCGTCATGCCGGTGCCATTGTCGGTGACGGCGATGCAGACATACTGGCCCACCGGCAGGTCGCGTTCCTGGGCCCATTTGTCGTCCAGCCACTTGTTGGCGGTCTCGATGGTCAGGCGTCCGCCATCGGGCATGGCGTCGCGGGCATTGATGCACAGGTTCAGCAAGGCGCTTTCCAGTTGCGGTCCATCCACGAAGGTCGGCCACAGGCCGACTGCACTGATCACTTCCAGCGTGATGGCCGGGCCGATGGTGCGACGGATCAACTCTTCCATGCCGCCGATGAGCGTATTGACGTTGGTCGGGCGCGGCGCCAGCGTCTGCCGGCGCGCAAAGGCCAGCAAGCGTTGCGTGAGCGCAGCGGCGCGTTGCGTGCTGCGTGCGGCCAGGTCGATGTAGCGGAACAGTTCCTCGGCCCGCCCCTGCACCAGGCGCACCCGCATCAGGTCCAGGCTGCCGGAGATGCCGCCCAGCAGGTTGTTGAAGTCATGCGCCAGGCCCCCGGTCAACTGACCGATGGCTTCGATCTTCTGCGAATGGCGCAGCGCCTCTTCGGTGGCCATCAATTCGCGGGTACGGGCGCTGACTTCGGCTTCCAGCGATTCATTGATCTGGCGCAGCCGTGCTTCGCTGGCTGCCAGCGCCTGCTGGTTGCGGATGCGTTCGAAGGCCGCGCGGGTTTGCTGGCTGACTTCGCGCACGATGGCCAGTTCATTGTCGGTCCAGGTGCGCGGCACATTGCTGCTGACGTGGACGATGCCAACCAGTTCTCCCTCGTCGATGAGCGGCACGTCCATGAAGGAGGCCACGCCCAGCGCCAGGTGTTGCTGCCGCAGCGCTGCCGTGCGGGTGTCGCTGGCCACGTCACCCACCAGCACCACGCTGCCGCTGCGCACGGCCTGCGCCAGGCGCCGTTGGTCGTGCAGGTCCAGCGGGGTGTAAGCCGCTACGGCATCGAGGCCGCCGTGGAAGCTCCACTGTCCCAGTTGCTCCACCTGTTGCTGCGGCCCCAGCGTCTTGTAGCTGACCCAGCGCGCCGTGAGGGCCTCGCCGATGACGTGGGCTGCCGCAGTGGCGATGGCCTCCAGCGATTCGGCGGCTACGCACGCGCACGTTTTTGTCACCGTCGCTGTTGCCATCCTTGAAGCCCTTGACGGGCTCGCTGAAGGACGTCCACGCGCCATTGTTGACGCTGTATTCGAAGCGCAGATCGGCTTCGCTGGCCGGCGGCGGCAGCAGGCGGCCATCGTTGGTGCGCAGGTCGGTGCGGGAGGCACCGTTGTCGTTGGCCAGCGCAGCCTGGCCCGGCTTGGTCGGTGGGGTGGTGTCGAGCTTCATGGTCAGCACCGCGCTGGTGGTGGTGTTGCCGGCCGCGTCGGTCTGTCGCACGCGCAACTGCTTGTCGCCATCGCCGCTGACGGTGAAGCTGTTGCCGCTGCCATTGCTCCAGGTGGCGCCGCCATCGGTGCTGTATTGCCAGGTGCTATCCGCATCCAGGTCCCGCACGTTGATGGTGCCGTTATTGGTGATGCGCAGCACTTCGTCACCGCTGCTGTTGTTGGCCAGCGCCCAGAAGCGCGTGTGCGGNCGCGTGGTATCGACGGTGAACTCCAGCTTTGCGCTGGGATCGCTGACGTTGCCGGC
>NZ_BADI01000823.1:0-1175 GCF_000333555.1 Herbaspirillum sp. B65
GAGCCTGCAGCGACTGCAGCAGCGCCTGCGCCAGCGCATCGGCTTGGACCGCCTCGGGCGTAGTGCGTTCATCGTCCAGTGCTTCAGCTTCAGCTTCATCTTCGGATGCCGGTTCGGTGAAGGCGGGCGAACTGAACAGATCGAACTGCGGCGTGGGCTGCATGGACTGGCTTTCCAGCGCCGAGAGGTGCTTGCGCGCCGCGCGGATGACCGGCGCCGGCACGCCGGCCAGTTGCGCCACCTGCAGGCCATAGCTCTGCGAGGCCGGGCCGCTTTGCACCGCGTGCAGGAAGACGATGCTGTCCTTGTGCTCCACCGCCGACAGATGCACGTTGGCCGCACTCGGATGGATGTCCGGCAACTGCGTCAGTTCGAAGTAGTGGGTGGCAAAGAGGGTGAAGCTGCGGGTCACGTCGATCAGGTGCTTGGCAATCGCCCAGGCCAGCGCCAGGCCGTCGAAGGTCGAGGT
Source organism: Herbaspirillum sp. B65 (assembly GCF_000333555.1). NCBI lineage: Bacteria > Pseudomonadati > Pseudomonadota > Betaproteobacteria > Burkholderiales > Oxalobacteraceae > Herbaspirillum > Herbaspirillum sp. B65. Next base: position 470 of record NZ_BADI01000823.1, read on the forward strand.
GCCGCGCCCCACCTCATCCATCAGCACCAGGGAATGTTCGGTGGCGTTGTTGAGGATGGACGCCGATTCGGTCATCTCCACCATGAAGGTGGAGCGACCACCGGCCAGGTCGTCGGCGGCGCCGATGCGGGTGAAGATGCGGTCGATCGGCCCGATCACGGCGCTGGTGGCCGGCACGAAGCTGCCCACGTAGGCTAGCAGGGTGATCAACGCCACCTGGCGCATGAAGGTCGATTTACCGCCCATGTTGGGGCCGGTGATCAAGAGCAGCTTGCGTTCTGCTGCGAGCTGGCAATCGTTGGCGATGAAGCGCTCTATCTGGTTTTCCACCACCGGGTGACGGCCTTGTTCGATCTGGATGCAGGGCTCGGCCACCAGTTGCGGAGCGCAGCATTTGTTGCGCACGGCGTGATCGGCCAGCGCCACCAGGGTGTCAAGCTGGGCCAGGCCATGAGCAATGGCTTGCAGGCGCACGATATGAACGCTCATGTCATTGAGTAACTGTTCGTACAGTAATTTCTCGCGTGACAGTGAACGTTCCTGCACAGAGAGCGCCTTGTCTTCGAAGGCCTTCAAGTCGGGAATGATGTAGCGCTCGGCATTCTTCAAGGTCTGTCGCAGGCGATAGTCTTCCGGCAACTTGTCGGTCTGGCCGTGCTTGACTTCCATGTAGAAGCCATGCACCTTGTTGTATTCGACGCGCAGG
>NZ_BADI01000822.1:0-1053 GCF_000333555.1 Herbaspirillum sp. B65
GTCATCGCGCGTGCATTCTTGATGTTGAAAAATTCATCCTTGGCCGCGATCTCGGAGACCGGCAGGATTTGCAGGCCGTCTTTCTTGCCACCCGGCGCATACACAAACAGATTGCGGAAGTTGCCCGGCCCCTTGCTGTTGCGCATGGCCTCACGCAGCTTGTCCACGTCATTGACGTTGCTGGCCGGGTCGGTCATGTAGAGGATGAAGCCCGCGTGCGAACCATTGAGGTAGTAGCGGCGACGGAACAGCGTGGCCGATTCATTGAGCCAGGCCGATTGCAATGCACTCACGTACTGCGGCACGCCATACACTTCCTGGTTGATATCCGGCGCTTGCAGGTGCCAAATGGAATCCGGCTCAAATTCGTAGTTGGCTCGCCAGCCATTGACGAAGAAGTACCGCCCCGGCTCCACGCCCACGCGCGTGTACTTGGCCAGCGCCGGCTTGAGACTCAACAGCTTCCCGGTCATACTCTCGCGCCGCTCGGCATAGCAATTGCCGAAGAGTAGAAAGTCCAGGGCCAGGCGCGTGAAGTCCGCCCGCGACAAGATGGCGGACGGCTGGAAGGTCGAGGCCAGGATGTTGACCTTGCACCAGATGGCGCTGGCGTGATGGACGCTGGCATTGAGCGACTTCGCCAGGCCAGCCATGCTCAAGGGCGGCTCGTACCAGTCGCCATTGCGATAGCACTCGGCATCGGCCAGCATGTCGCGGCCTTCCAGAACCGGCGACGGATCGCCGAACGTGAATGCCTCGACCGATGGCGTGGCCGGCGCCGGTACGGTGGCCGGTGGCGTGTTGGTGAATGCAGCCGCACGGCGGCGTGCTCTGTGTTTCATCAGAAGAACTCCATGGAAGAGGTGTTGTTAGCGGTGGTGCCTTCGAACGGTTCATAATCTAGGGCGTGCATGACCGACCAGGCCAAGTCAGCGTGACCGGTTTCTTCCGAGCGGCCGGCGTCGTAAGTGACGGCGCGTCCGCTGGGCGTGAGGATCTTGCGAATGGCCATTAAAGACTGCGCGATATCAGTCCAGCCCGCATCGAATTGCA
>NZ_BADI01000821.1:0-6676 GCF_000333555.1 Herbaspirillum sp. B65
CGTTCATCTTGAAGCCCACCACTTCGGCTTCGATCATCATGCCGTTGGGCAGCGGCACATTGCAGGGGCTGCCTACAGGAAGCTTCAGTCCGACCGCTTCCATCACCAGGCCGGCCACGCGCGTGATGCGCCCGGCCGTGCGGGTAGGCTCGGCCATGGCGACCAGGCTGCGACAATTGTGCAGATAGGCTTGCCACAGGCTGCTATGGGAAGGCATCGGGGAGTTCATGCGGGTCTCCCGTTCAGGTCGGTATCACAACAGGTGAATCATTCCAGCCAGTCGAGCTGCTTGGACAGCGACTCGCCCAGGCGCTGCCAGCGCGTCTGGGTGGTGGCGTCGATCTGGTTGGTGCGGGTTTCGACGCGGCAGCCGCCGCGCTCCAGCTGGGCATCTTCATTGATCTTCCAGCCTTGCTTGCCGAGTTCCTCGCCCAGATGCTTGTGCACCAGAGCGGCATCTTCCGGGTGTAGCGTCAGGCTGGCCGGCAGTTGCAGCACGGGCAGGGCGTGGATGGCGGCGCTGACCGTGGGCAGGATCAGCTCGGGACGCACGTTCAAGGCCGTCTTCAACATGGATTTGGCCAGATCCAGCGCCAGGTCCAGCAGCTCGGGCGCCATCTTTTCACTGCATTGGGACACTTCGGTGCTGAAGTTCACGGCAATCTGGCGGAAGTGCTGGATGACTTCGTTGATTTCCTGCTGGCCTTGCTGCAGCCCGGCCATGTAACCTTCGGAGCGACCGATCTGCTGGCCGTGTTCGCGTCCTTCGGCAAAGCCTTCCTGGCGCGCGGCTTCGCGGATGGCGTCGAGTTGCTCGGCAGTGAGCTGGGGTACCGGCGGCGGTTCTTCGAGGAATTCTTCCTCGATCGGTTCGGGTTCCGGTTCGGGCTCGGGTTCCTCGTTGAAAGACGCCAGCTCCCAGCGCTGGTAGGGCGTCATCTCTTCCTTGGGAATGATCTTTGCACGCATGGCTACTTTGACTCCTCAGGCCGGCAGCCCAGGCCAGACTGCATGGTGGGCAACAGGCGCATCAGATGAACGCGTCCTCGCCCTTGGCGCCCAGCACGATCTGGCCTTCGTCGGCCAGGCGGCGCACGATTTGCAGGATGGCCTTTTGTTGCGCGTCGACTTCCGACAGGCGCACCGGTCCCTTGGATTCCAGGTCTTCCTTCATCATCTCGGCCGCACGCTGCGACATGTTGGCGAAGATCTTGTCGCGCAGACCTTGCGAGGCGCCCTTCAAGGCCACGATCAGCGACTCGGACTGGACTTCGCGCAGCAGCAGCTGGATGCCGCGGCCATCGATGTCGATGATGTTCTCGAAGACGAACATCTCGTCCATGATCTTCTGCGCCATGTCTTCGTCGTAGGAGCGCAGGTTGTTCATCACCGAGGTCTCGTTCTCGCCGGACATGAAGTTGAGGATCTCGGCTGCGGTACGGATACCGCCCATCTGTTGCTTTCTGAGGCTTTCGTTACCGGTCAGCAGCTTGGTCAACACGTCATTGAGTTCGCGCAACGGGGCCGGCTGCACGCCGTCCAGGGTGGCAATACGAAGGATGACGTCGTTGCGCAAACGTTCCGTGAAATTGTTGATGATGCCGCAGGCATGGTCGCGCTCCAGGTGGACCAGGATGGTGGCGATGATCTGCGGGTGTTCGTTGCGGATGAGTTCGGCCACCGACTGCGCGTCCATCCACTTGAGGCTTTCGATGCCGGAAGCATCGCGTCCGCCCAGGATGCGGTTGAGCAGGGAGGTCGCCTTGTCGTCGCCCAGCGCCTTGGTCAGCACGCTACGGATGTATTCATCCGAATCCAGGCCCAGCGAAGAGGCCTGGCCGGTCTCGGCGACGAAGGCTTCCAATACTTCATTGATTTCTTCGAAGCTGACATTGCGCAGGGCCGACATGGCCGCGCCCAGCTTCTGGACCTCTTTGGGGCCCAGGTATTTCATGACTTCGGCGGCCTCATCCTCGCCCAGGGCGAGCATGAGGATGGCACCTTTCTGAACGCCGTCGTTACTCATTGTTCACCCATGACTTGATGATGCTTGCCACCAGCTTCGGATCATTCTTGGCCCACTGCTTGGCGTTTTCGAGGTTGGCCTTGTACTGGGCGCGTTCATCCACTGCCGGTTCGCCCGAGAGGTTGACGATGGCGTCCGGGTCGTCCGGATCGAAGCCGGCGGCCACTGCCGCGGCAGCGGCTGCGGCTTCGGCCTCGGCCTTTTCCTTGGCCAGGCGCTCGCGCTCTTCGCGGCCGGACAGCTTCCAGACGATGGGGCGCAGCACGCGGAAGTAGAGGAACAGCAGGACCGCACCCACCAGGATGTACTTGCCGATCTCCTTGGCCAGATCGATCATGCCCGGCTGCTTCCACAGCGGCACTTCCGGTTCCATGTCGGTGCTGAACTGGGTATTGACCACGTTGAGCGAGTCGCCGCGATCCTTGTTGTAACCCATCGCTTCCTTGACCAGGTCGGTGATCTGGTTGCGCTCGGCCTCGGTCAGCGGACGCATGACGATCTTGCCGGTATTGTCCAGAGTGCGCTTGTAGTTCACCACCACGGCCACCGTCAGGCGGCGCACGCCACCCATGGGCTGCTGAGTGTAGCGCACGGTCTTGTCGACCTCGTAATTGATGGTTTCATCCTTGCGCGAATTGCCGCTGGCTGCAGGCGTCGGAGCGGCGCCATTGGGGGTGGCTGCACCGTTCTGGTTGGCTGCGCCATTGGCGGCAGCCGGATTGACGATCTGGGCGGTGGCCGGGGCAGGGGGCTGGTTGGTCAGGGCGCCGGGTACGCCCGAGGTACCGGAGGTGGCGCTATTGGCCTCGCTGCTCTGCTTGCTGCGAACGGCGGCGCTATCCTTGGTCTGGTTGGGCTTGTAGGCTTCGGAAGCTTGCTCGGAACGCGAGAAGTCGACGTCTGCCGTGGCTTCGGCACGCACGTTGCCGTTGCCCACGATGGGCGCGATGATGGGTTCGACGCGCTTGACGATGTCTTGCTGCATGTCCTGGACATACTTCAGCTGAGTCGGGTCCAGGGTATGGGTTTGCCTTTGCTTGGTGGTGTCGGAGAGCAGGTTGCCGTTCTGGTCGACGATGGTGACCGCTTTGGGCGAGAGCTCAGGCACGCTGCTGGCCACCAGGTGAACGATGGCGCTGACTTGCTGCGGGTCCAGGTAACGGCCCGGATAGAGGCTCAGGATCACGGAGGCGGTGGGTTTTTGCTGGTCGCGCACGAACACCGAGGCCTTGGGCAGGGCCAAGTGCACCCGGGCGGTCTGCACCGACGACAGCGATTGCACCGAGCGCGCCAGTTCGCCTTCCAGGGCGCGCTGGAAGTTGACCTGCTCGAGGAACTGGGAAATACCCAGCTTCTGGTTTTCCATCAGCTCGAAACCGACGTTGCCGCCCTTGGGCAGGCCTTGCGCCGCCAGTTTCAGGCGGGCATCATGCACCATGTTTTCAGGGACCAGGATGGCCGTGCCGCTTTCCGAGTACTTGTAAGGCACGTTCATCTGCTGCAACGAGGCTACGATGGCGCCACCGTCGCGGTCATTGAAGTTGGAGAACAAGACGCGGTACTCGACCTTCTGGCTCCACAGCCAGATACCAGCCATCAGCGCCAGGGTGGCGGCAGCGGCAATGATGAGCAGGATCCGCTTGCCTTGCGGCGAGCGGGCGTAACCGAGCACGCCGCCCTGGGCGGGCTGCGCCTGGGGCATTGCCTCAGCATTGCTGAATTCGCCCGTCGTATTGGTTTCGCCGGTCATGGTGCCGTCGGCTGCTACCGCCATGATTTCCCCTGTGGCGTTCCCTCGATTGCCAGCTTGATAAAGACTTTGTTCACTGCCTACCTTTGTGAGGTTTTTTGCTCAGTCTGGATTGTCCTTTGGCAGCGCGAATTTGATCGCCCGAACAGAATGGCAAATTCCCCGCTTATTGGTGCGTTTTGTCAATGCAGGAGTGTTAAGGTGCTGCTGTAGATGCCGGAGTTGCGTGCTGCCGGCGCGTAGCATAGGCAAGATGAACTCAAGAGGCGAGAAATGGCAATCGAAAGCGTGATTGATACCAGCAAGATCGAGGCGATGGTGGCCCAGCTCAAGGCGGCGGCTGCGCGCGCCCAGGGTGGCGTGGACCCGGTCCAGAGCACGGTGCAGGCAGAAAAGCCGGCGCAGCGCGTGGATTTCGCCGACGTGCTCAAGGGTGCGATCGATCAGGTCAATGATTCCCAGCAGAAAGCCGCCAAGATGTCGCAGGCCTTTGCCATGGGCGATGATAGCGTGAATCTGTCGGATGTGATGATTGCTTCACAGAAGGCTAGCATCTCCTTTCAGACCAGCATCCAGGTGCGTAACAAGCTGATCTCGGCTTATCGCGACATCATGACCATGCAGGTGTGAACTTTCTTTCCTCCGACGGGTGCCGTGGCGCCAGGTCGGGAGCGGATAACAAAACACCCCAGCAACCGGATCTCCGGTTGCTGGGGTGTTTTGCTGATGGGCTTGCTGGTGCGGGAGTGTCGGTCCTACAGCATTCCCGAGGCCTTGGCGTTCTGCTCGCGTTCCAGCTTGGTGATGAAGCGCTGGATCGCGGCCAGCACAGTGCGCGGGATGTCGATGAACTGGCAGCCGAAGCGGTTGACCACCTTGCCATTGGTCATCTTGAATTCCTTGCAATCCCGCACCTGCAGCTTGACCGATACCAGGGTGTTGTCGCCCAGTTCCAGTTGGCAATCCTCGTAGACTATGCCGGGGGTAGTGGCCAGGAGCTTCTTTTCGTCGGTGATGCCCACGCCACCGGCGCTGATGTTGTTGAGCAGAGTGACGACGGTGATGAAGGAGCCGTCCGGCTGGGTGATGCGGAAGGTGCAGCGCAGCGGCTTGGCGATCGGCGTCGGGATGCGGAAGAATTCGCGGCGTTGCAGGCGCACCAGGCTGGCCGGGATCTCTACTTTCAGCGCCGGACGGTTCTGGTACTCGACCTGGCGCGCGCCATCTGCCGCAAAGGTGATGCGGATGCTGTTGTAGAGGGCTTCGAAATGGATGTGCTTGCTGGAGACGATGCTGTCATTGAGCATGGCGCTGGGCGCAGCGTCGATGATGAGCGAGTCGTCATCGGGATCCACTTCCAGAATGGAAGTGATCACGGATTCGGATCCGCCCTTGATCAGCAGGCTCAGGAGTTGGTTTTTCTCCATCATGCTGGTCAGCAGGGCAATGATCTCCCGCCGTGAATGAACCCGGTATGGGCTGTCGTCGTCGATCTCGTCGTGATTAGCCATCTGTGCGTCTTGTACGTCTGAATTCAGCGAGTGGGATCGCTTTCCCCGGAGGAATTGTTGGAATTGTTTAACCTCGTATCATACATCACCGTCTCAGTTAATTGCATATTTTCAATACGATATAGCCAGGCCAGCAATTCGGCGACGGTTCGATACAGCGCAGGTGGGATCTGCTGGTCCAGCTCGACCTGCATCAACAGTGAGACCAGTTCCTTGGATTCGTGCACGTAGACGCCGGCTTCGCGCGCTCGGGCGATGATGGCTTCGGCTACCAGGCCACGGCCCTTGGCTACTACCTGGGGGGCTGCCTGGCTGGCGTTGTAGGCCAGCGCCACGGCGTTTTGCAGGGGGATATTAGGTTTCTCCATCGGCTTGCTTGACGATCAGGGAGTCGAGGGAGGTGCCGGCCGCCGCCATGGCATTGGCAAACAGGCCGCTATTGCCGCGCAGGGCGGCGGTGGCTGCTTCATTGTCGGCCTTGACCTGCACGTGGATCTGCTGGCCGATCAGGCGGATCGAGGCGGAAACGCTGCCAAGGTGGGCGAAGTTGAACCGCACTACGCTATGCCAGGTGGGGGCGGATTCTTCACCATCGTGTTGGCTGTTCTGGCTGGGATCCTGGCCATGTTCCTGGTTGATTTCCCATTCCATCTTCTGGCCGGGCCAGACTTCGCCATGCCAGACCACGCGTTGCTGTTCCAGCGCGTTGAGTTGCAGGTTGATGAGCTGGCCCAATTGGTTCTGGGCCGGATTGTTGTCGTTGAGCAGGTTGATGTCGCCGCCATTGTGGGCGGCTACCTGGGCCTGTGGTTCTTTCATCAGCTCTTCTGCCGAGCGCTGCCCGGCAGCCCAGGCCGAGACGTGCGATTCGTAGAACACGCCACTGTAGGCGATGGCATCCTTCAAGGCCGAGGCCACCTGGTCGGGCGGCAGGTTGGCCTTGGGCAGCAGGGGGGCGGTGGCATTGACATGGTCGCTCACGTCACCATGCTGCGAGGCTTGCAGCAGTGTGTCGATCAGGCGACCGGCATTGCTGAGCGTGGTGGTGGTGCTGGCCGGTCCTCCGGTCTGGCCCTGACGTGCGCCCTTGGCCTGGGCATCGGCGGCGACATCCTCGTTCTGGGCGATCTGGCCGGCGCCGCTCTCATCGCGGGTGACAAACTGCAGGGACTTCAAGTCCTTCTGCATGGCGCGTCCCGCGGTACTCAATGCTACCGAGGCGCTTTCTTCATCGCTGCGGATGCTGCCTTCGTTGACCGAGAAAGTGGGGCGAGGATCCTTGGAGACCAGGGTCAGGGTCAGGGTGTCACCGACCTTGGCGCTGTTGGGCAGCACCATGCGCGCAGCCGTATTGGCGATGCGCACCAGGAAGGTACCGTCGTGAAATGA
>NZ_BADI01000820.1:0-9533 GCF_000333555.1 Herbaspirillum sp. B65
CGGGGTGGATGCAGATGCATATGAACATTCCGACCGCATCAGTAATGGCGAGCGCAGCACAATCCGGGCTGCAAGTCTTCAATATTAGGGAATCACGCGTAGATATGAATATTCTGGTCACCGGCGGCTGCGGCTACAAAGGCAGCGTTCTCGTCCCCAAACTGCTGGCGCGCGGCTACAAGGTGCATGTGCTGGACATCATGTGGTTCGGCAACTACCTGGCGCCGCACCCCAACCTGACCGTGACCGCCGGCGATGTGCGCAACATCGACCAGATCAACCTGGATGGCGTGGACACCATCATTCACCTGTCCTCGGTGGCCAACGATCCTTGTGGCGATCTCGATCCCAAGCTGACCTGGGAAGTCAGCGCACTGGCCACGATGCAACTGGCCGACAAGGCCGTGCGCAAGGGCGTCAAGCAATTCATCTACGCGTCTTCGGGCAGCGTCTATGGCGTCAAGGAAGAACTGCAGGTCACCGAAGACCTGGAACTGAAGCCCATTTCCGAATACAACAAGACCAAGATGGTCTCCGAACCGGTGCTACTGAGCTACAAGGACCGCATGATCGTGCAGATCGTGCGCCCGGCCACCGTGTGCGGTTACTCACCGCGTATGCGCCTGGACGTATCGGTCAATCTGCTGACCATGCAGGCCTTGGCCAAGGGCAAGATCACCGTATTCGGCGGCACCCAGGTGCGCCCCAATATCCATATCGACGACATCACCGACGTCTACCTGCACCTGATCGATCACCCGGAAATCACCGGTGTCTACAACGCCGGTTTCGAGAACATCTCCATCCTGGACATCGCCAAGATGGTGGCCAAGCATATCCCGGTGGATATCGTGGTCACTGAATCCAACGACCCCCGCTCTTACCGCGTGAACTCCGACAAGCTGCTGGCCACCGGTTTCAAGCCCTCCAAGTCGGTCGAGACTGCCATCACCGAAATCATCGAGAAATTCCAGAGCGGCGTGCTCAAGGATGAAGACCGTTACTACAACCTGAAGTGGATGGAGCAGACCGTGCTGGCTCCCAAGGCCGCATGAGCTCCGCGCAGTTGTCGGTGACCGCCTTTCAGGACTACGCTGCCCGCCTGCAGGCGGTGCTGGCGGGTTCGGATTGGAGCGGCGTGGGCCGACTGGCCCAGCACATGCAGCAATGCTGGCTGCAGGGCCGTCAGGTATTCTTGTGCGGCAATGGCGGCAGTGCCGGCAATGCCATCCACCTGGCCAACGATTTCCTGTATGGCATCGCCAAGCGTACCGGCGGCGGTATGCGGGTCTCGGCACTGTCGGCCAACGCCGCCGTGCTGACCTGCCTGGCCAACGACATCGGTTACGACCACATCTACTCGGAACAACTGGCCGTACAGGCACAGCCGGGGGATTTGCTCATCGCGCTCTCGGGCAGCGGCAACTCGGCCAACATCCTGCGCGCGCTGGAACAGGCCAGGAAAATGGATGTGCTCTCCTGCGCCATCCTCGGCTACAGCGGTGGCAAGGCCAAGGCCCTGTGCGACATCCCCATCCACTTTGCCGTGGACGACATGCAGATCGCCGAAGACATGCAGGTGATCGTGGGGCATATGGTCATGCAGTGGCTCTACGAAAACAAACCCGCAGTGGAATGAACATGTCGGAAAAATATCTCGTCATCGGCAGCAACTCTTTCTCCGGCGCCAGCTTCGTCGATTACCTGCTGCGCCAGGGGCATGATGTCATCGGCGCGAGCCGCTCGCAGGAGCCGCACCAGGCCTTCCTGCCCTATCGCTGGTCGGAGCATCAGGCCACGTTCAAGTTCTACCCCTATGACCTGAACAAGGATCTGGCGGCCCTCACCGAGTTGATCCATCGCGAAAAGCCCGCCTGCGTGGTCAACTTCGCCGCGCAGAGCATGGTGGCCGAAAGCTGGAAGAACCCGGAGCACTGGTTCGAAACCAATGTGATGGCCACCATCCGCCTGCATGAAGTGCTGCGCCAGTGCGACTTCCTGGACAAGTACGTGCACATCACCACGCCCGAGGTCTATGGCAGCACCGACGGTTTCATCAAGGAAGACACGCCCTTCAACCCCAGCACACCCTACGCGGTGTCGCGAGCGGCGGCGGACATGAGCCTGAAGACCTATTTCGAGGCCTACGGTTTCCCGGTGGTCTTCACCCGGGCCGCCAACGTCTACGGCCCGGGCCAGCAGTTGTACCGCATCATTCCGCGCACCATCCTGTCGGTACTGACCGGCAAGAAACTGCAATTGCACGGCGGCGGTCTGTCACGTCGCTCCTTCATCCACATGCGTGATGTCTCCAGCGCGACCCATGCCATCGCAAGCCGTGGCGTCAATGGCCAGACCTACCATATCTCCACCGACGAAATCGTCAGTGTGCGCGAGCTGGTCGAGCGCATCTGCGCCAAGCTGGGAGTGGATTTTTCCGCCAACGTGGAAATCGTCGGCGAACGCCTGGGCAAGGATGCCGCCTACATGCTCGACAGCAGCAAGTTGCGCCAGACCCTGGACTGGAGCGTGAAGGTCTCGCTCGACGAAGGACTGGATGAATGCGTCAACTGGGTGCAGCAAAACCTGGACGCGATGAAGGCCATGGAATGGAATTACGTCCATAAGCCCTGATAGTCCTGATCGCCCTTCAGTTGCAGCCACGGCAAATGCAGCATCGTTTTTGCTGCCCGTTTGAGAAAACGGGCATTGCTTTTGGATAGATCCTTATGGCTCCAGACATCACCTCGTTGAAGACCATCGCCAGCCAGTTGCGTGGCCGCATCATCGACAACGCCCACCGCACGCAGACCCCGCACCTGGGCTCCTGCCTTTCCTGCGTGGACATCCTCACCGCCGCCTATTTCAGCACGCTGCGCATTGATCCCTCGCAGCCGGCTGACCCGTTACGCGACCGTTTCATTCTCAGCAAGGGCCACGGTGCTGCGGCCCTGTTCCAGGTATTGGCGCTGCGTGGCTTCTACCCCCAGTCCCTGCTGGATGACTATGGCAAGGATGGCGGCATCTTCGCCGAACACCCGCCGACGCCCGACCATCTGCCCGGCATCGAGGCGGCGACCGGCTCGCTCGGACATGGCCTGCCGATCGGCCTGGGCATGGCACTGGCCGGGCGCATTCAGCAACGGCGCTATGACGTCACGGTGCTGCTCGGCGATGGCGAATGCAACGAAGGCTCCGTATGGGAGGCGGCCATGATGGCAGCAGCCCAACGCGTGGGCAACCTGATGGTGCTGGTCGATTTCAACAAATGGCAAGCCACCGGTCGCAGCGAAGAGGTGCTGGCCTTGAATCCCCTGGTGGACAAGTGGCGCGCCTTCGGCTGGGACGCTACCGAAATCGATGGCCACGACATGAGCACACTGGTCGAGCTCATGGGACGTCCGCGCGCCGCCGACAGCAAACCCATCGCCGTGGTAGCGCATACCATCAAGGGCAAGGGTGTCTCCTTCATGGAAGATGACAACAACTGGCACTACCGGATTCCCAACGCAGACGAAGTGGCCGCCGCCTATCAGGAACTGGGAGTACAGGCATGAGAAACGCGTTTGCAGACGAAATCACCAAACTGGGCAGCAGCGACCCACGCGTGGTACTGCTGTCGGGCGATATCGGCAACAAGCTGTTCGACAAGTTCAAGGCGGCCAATACCGGGCGCTTCCTCAACTGCGGCATCGCCGAAGCCAACATGATGGGAGTGGCGGCCGGCATGGCGCTGTCCGGCTTGCGCCCGGTGATCTATACCATCACCCCGTTCACCACCACCCGCTGCTTCGAACAGATCCGGGTGGACGCCTGCTATCACAACGTGCCGGTAATCATCGTGGGCACCGGCTCGGGCCTGTCGTATGCCGAACTCGGCCCGACCCATCATTCCTGCGAAGACCTGGCCATCATGCGCGTGCTGCCCAACATGACGGTGCTGGCGCCGGCCGACGAGGTCGAGCTGCGCCAGTGCCTGCGCGCCGCCCTCAAGCTCAACGGTCCGGTCTATATTCGCATCGGCAAGAAGGGGGAGCAGATCGTTCCCAAGAAAGATGAGCACTTCGAGATCGGCCGCGCCATCAACGTGCGCGCCGGTGACGATGTCTGCCTGATCGGCGCCGGCACCTTGCTGCCGACCGTGATGGCCGCCGCCGAATTGTTGCAGGCGCGCGGCATCTCGGCGCGCGTCGAGAGTTTCCATACCGTCAAACCGCTCGATGAAGCGAACTTGCAACAGGCCTTTGCCGGGTACGCAGTGGTGGCGGTCGTGGAAGAGCACAGCCGTATCGGCGGCCTCGGCGGTGCCATCGCAGAATGGCTGGCACAGCAGGAGCCGATGAAGGGACGCCTGCTGGGCTTCGGCGTGGAAGACAGCTTCATGCACGAGATCGGCTCGCAGGAATACGCCCGTGCCAAGTATGGTCTGACTGCCGACAACATTGCTGCCAAGGTGGAGGCTGCGTACCGGAAAGCGGCGGGCTGAAATGCGCATCGGTCTGGATTTCGATAACACCATCGTCACCTACGACTCGCTGTTCCACAAGGTCGCCAGCGAACAGGGGCTGGTACCGGCCAGCCTGCCGGTGTCCAAGGTGGCGGTGCGCGACTACCTGCGCGAGGCCGGCAACGATGCCGCCTTCACCGAAATGCAAGGCTATGTCTATGGGGCGCGCATGGGCGAGGCCCAAGCCTATCCGGGCGTCTTCGAATTCATCCGCCACGCCCATGCTCAAGGGGCCGAACTGCTGATCGTGAGCCACAAGACGCGCCACCCCTTCAAGGGACCGCAATACGATCTGCACGCGGCCGCCACCGGCTGGATTGATGCCACGCTGCGTGCGGCCACGGGTAGCGATGCGCTGCAGGCGGTGTATTTCGAACCGACCAAAGAAGCCAAGATCGCCCGCATCGCAGAGTGCCAGTGCGATTACTTCATCGACGACCTGCCCGAGATTTTGCGTCTGCCTGGTTTCCCGCCGCAGACCACCCGCCTGTTGTTCGATCCCGAAAACAACCATGCTGCCGCGCCGGATCTTACCCGGCTACCAGGATGGGCCGAGATCCAGGCCTTCTTCGAGGGCAGATGGTGAACGCCGGGCTGGACGCCACCCTCTCAGGCTTGCTGATGCAGGCCGGGCTGGATGCCCGCGGCCTGACACTGACGGCCATCGGCGGCGGTGGCAACAACCGCGTCTATGCCGTCGATACGGCCGCCGGACGTTATCTGGCCAAGGCCTATTTCAGCGATAGCGCTGATACCCGCGACCGCTTGGGTGCGGAATATGGTTTCCTGCGCTACGCCGGCGCGCTCGGACTGCACTGCGTGCCGCGCGCCCTTGCCTGCGATCAAGGACAGCGCGTGGGGCTGTACGAATTCATCGACGGCGTGAAGATCGATGCCGCACAGCTGCAGTCTGCCCACATTCTGGCGGCGGCCAGCTTTCTGCAAGCGCTCAATGCCGCGCCCCGTGACGGCAGCAGCCTGCCAGCGGCGTCAGAGGCCTGCTTCGACCTGACACAACATCTCACCACCGTAGATCGCCGCATCACGCGTCTGCAGGCCATCACGCCCGACGATGCGCTGGCCACCGAAGCAGGCGTGCTCATTGCCGATATCGCGGCAGTCTGGCAGCAGCATCGCAGGCGGCTGGCCGCAAGCGGGCTGCCGGCGCTGTCGGTGGCCGATCATTGCATCTCCCCCTCGGACTTCGGCTTTCACAATGCCCTGCTCAAGCCGGACGGCACGTTGTGCTTCATCGATTTTAGATATGCCGGCTGGGACGATCCGGCCAGATGATCGGTGACTTCTTCTGCCAGCCTGCCGTCCCGGTAGCGGCCAGTGAGTTTTGACGCATTTGCCGCACAGGCACTGGCCTGGTCCGATCATACAGCCGCCTTGCGCGAACGCGCCAGCTTGCTGTTGCCGGTCATGCAGGCCAAATGGTGCTGCATCATGCTCAATGAATTCCTGCCCGAGGCAGCGCGCCGTCGGCAGTTTGCCGACGCCTCGATCTCTGTGACCCAGCGCAAGCGAAGCCAGCTTGACAAGGCACGCCAATTTTTCCAATCCAGACTGGTATAAGACATGGCCTATATCGATTTCCTCAGTTCCGTTCACAAAAGCACCCAGCGCGACTACCTGGCGCGCGTGAACGATCCCGAGTTCCCCAAGCCCAAGGCGGCCGAACTGGCCAAGCAATGGGGCGTTGACTACTGGGACGGCGACCGTCGCATCTGCTATGGCGGCTACCGTTACATGCCGGGCCGTTGGGCGCCGGTGGCGCAGGCCATGATCGACCACTATGGCCTCAAGGCCGGCGACAAGGTGCTCGATGTCGGCTGCGGCAAGGGTTTCCTGCTTTACGAAATGTCGCTGCTGGTGCCTGGCCTGGAGGTCCATGGCATCGACATCTCTTCCTACGCGCTGGAAAACGCCAAGGAAGAGATCCGCGACCGCCTGCAACTGGGCAGCGCCACCAGCCTGCCGTTCCCGGATCAATATTTCGATTTCGTCTTTTCCATCACCACGCTGCACAACCTGCACAACTACGATCTCGACAAGGCCTTGCGTGAGATGGAGCGGGTCGGCAAGAAGAAGTATGTTTGCGTCGAGTCATATCGCAACGAAACCGAAAAGGCTAACCTGCTGTACTGGCAAGTCACCTGCGAAGCCTTCTGCACCCCCGAAGAGTGGGACTGGTGGTTCCGCCAGACCGGTTATACCGGCGACCATTCCCTGATCTATTTCGAGTAAAGCCCATGAGCATCCCCAAGACCATGCGCGCCGCCATCCTGGCGCAACTGCAACAGCCCCTGATCGTGGACGAAGTCGAATTGCCGCCGCAACTGGAAGTCGGCCAGGTACTGGTGAAGATCGGCGTGAGCGGTGTCTGCGGCTCGCAATTGGGTGAAATCGACGGCGCCAAAGGCGAGGACAAATACCTGCCACACCTGCTGGGTCACGAGGCCTCGGGCATCGTGCAGGAAGTGGGCCCCGGCGTGCGTTTCGTCAAGCCGGGCGACCATGTGGTATTGCATTGGCGCAAGAGCCTGGGCATCGAGTCGCTGCCCCCCAAGTACACCTGGCGCGGCAAAACCCTCAACGCCGGCCTGATTGCCACCTTCAACGAGTACGCCATCGTTTCGGAGAACCGCGTCACCCGGATCGATCCCTCCAGTGACATGGATGTGGCCGCGCTGTTTGGCTGCGCCGTCACCACCGGTTTTGGCGTGGCCGAGAACAATGCCGATATCCGACTGGGTGAATCGGTCGTGGTCTTCGGTGCTGGCGGAGTGGGCCTCAACATCATCCAGGCAGCCTCGCTGCGCTCGGCCTATCCCATCATCGCGGTGGATCTGCACGAAGGTCGCTTGGAGCTGGCCAGGCAGGTCGGTGCCACGCACCTGATCAATGCCAGCAAGGTGGACGCCAGAACTGCGCTGGTGGAGCTGATGGGCAAGCAGGGCATCGACGTCTTCATCGACAACACTGGGCAGCCTCCCATCATCGAGATGGGCTATGAACTGACTAAGGCCCAGGGGCGAGTGGTACTGGTGGGCGTACCGCGTGCGGGCCGCAATATCAGCATCTATTCGCTGCCGCTGCATTTCGAAAAGACCATCAGTGGCTCGCATGGCGGCGAGACCGTGCCGCACGTCGATATCCCACGCTATACCAAGCTGCTCGACGCCGGCCTCATCCAGCTCAAGCCGCTCATTACCGAACACTTCAAGCTGGACGACATCAACGTTGCCATCGAGCGTATGCGTAGCGGCGCGATGTCCGGTCGCTGCCTGATCCGCATGGACCACTGACTCTGCCATGCGCGCGCTTCTGCTGGCTGCCGGCCTGGGAACCAGGCTGCGTCCCCTGACTGATTTCCTGCCCAAATGCTTGGTCCCGGTGGCAGGTCGGCCATTGCTGGACTACTGGATCGAAACGCTGCTGCGCCAAGGGGTGGAGGATATCCTGATCAACACCCATTATCGTGCCGATCTGGTAGAGCGCTATATTGCCGCCAGTACCTGGTGCGACCGCGTAACGCTGGTTCATGAACCGCAATTGCTGGGCACGGCCGGCACGGCGCTGACCCACCGGCAATTCTTTGGCGAGCAGCCATTCCTGCTGGCCCACGCCGATAACCTGACCCGCTTCGATTGTCGCGATTTCCTGAGCACCCATCGGAACAGCCCCCAGGGCCCAGCCCTGACCATGATGCTCTTTCGAAACCCGGGATCCCCAATCCTGCGGCATTGTCGAGCTCGATACCAGCGGCGTAGTGCAGGCCTTCCACGAAAAACAGCCCAACCGCCCGGGCAATCTGGCCAATGCCGCCGTCTATGTCGTGGAGCCTGAGGTACTGACCTGGCTGGCGAGTCTGGGCCGGCACGAGATCGACTTCAGCACCGAAGTCATTCCGCGCTACCTTGGCCACATTGCCACGTTTGCCAACACTTCCTATCACCGGGACATCGGTACCGTGCAGAGCTGGGCCCAGGCGCAGCAGGACTTTTCCATGCCACCGGCGCAGCCTCAAAACCAGCAAGCATGGACGCAACTGCTCGCCTCACTGGGGCCGGACCTGCCCAGCTTGATGGCGCAGCTATCGGCCTCCTGAACGCAGGCAGGTGCTGCAAAACGAATATTTGGCGGGTATTTGCGGGGCCGTTTCGCGGATGGCGAGGCAAAAACGGGTGATATTCTTGCCCAATTGCCTGCCACACCGGCAGGCGGGTAGCCACCTCTTCTTGCTGTCATTTTTGCTGTATTGAAAGGGCCATGAATCCGGATCTGCGCCAATATCGCTTCCAGAATCCCGAAGTCATCTATTCGGACATGGAAGTCGTGACCGCCTCTCGTGCGGACATCCTCCACCTGGAGCAGCTATCTGCCAGCAATGCGCGCCAGCGGGTACGCCTGTGTGCGCATGACAGTCTTGAGGATAGCCTGCATGAGATGCTCATCGTCATCCAGGGGCCCAGTGCCTATGTGCGCCCCCACAAGCATCCAGGCAAGTCGGAATCGATGCACGTGATCTCCGGTCGCGTCGATCTGGTCATGATGGACGATGCAGGTGCGGTCACGCAGATCATAGAAATGGGCGATTACGCTTCGGGACTGCCGTTCTATGAGCGCGTGGACCGCCCCATCTTCCACACCCTGATCATCCGCTCCGACGTCCTGGTCTTCCACGAAGTCACCAATGGCCCCTTCCTCCCGAATGCCACTGTCTTCCCCGATTGGGCGCCGGATGGCAGTGATGCCGCGCTGGCCGAGCGTTACGTTGGGGAACTGGAACAAAGAATCAAATCTGCCACGGAAAAGCAATGAAACAAATCATCCATCGCCGCACTACCTGCCGTGCCTGCGGCAGCCACGATCTTGATCTGGTGTTCGCCTTGAAGCCTACGCCTATCGGCGACGACTATGTCACCCAGGAGCGGGTGGGCCAGACTCAGCCCAGCTATCCCATCGATATGGTCATGTGTGGCCAGTGCGGCCTGGCACAGATACCGACATCATCGTCCGA
>NZ_BADI01000819.1:0-4844 GCF_000333555.1 Herbaspirillum sp. B65
AGCGAGGGCCATCGACGGCGCCCTTGTCGGCCAGCTTCTTGGACAGGGTGATGGCCTGGCCATTGTGGTTCAGGCCCATCAGCACGGCCATGTCACTTGCGCAGATCATCGAGACCCCCAGAGACAGACCACCGAGTAGCATATGAGACCAGATTTGTTCGCCCGGCTTCACTCCCCGTATTACATCTTCGCTCCCGCCTACGCTACCCACACGGAAGAAGCCCTGCTGCTGCACCGCTTGTGCCATGCGTTGAACCTGTGGGGGGAAGAAGCCTACGTGACCGATGAAGGCAGTACTGCCCTGCGCACGCCGCGCCTGACGCAGGAACTGATCAATGCCCACCTGGCCGCTGGGCGTAATCCCATCGTGATCTATGCCGGCAGCGTGGCCGGCAATCCGCTATCGGCCCTCAACGTGGTGCGCTATCAGCTCCACCCCGGCCAAACCGCGCGTGCGGGCGAGTTCCCGCTGGCCTGGCGGGCCGACCTGGCCGATGCCGGCGTGCCCCTATTGGAATTGCCGCTGGTGCCCGACGCCACCTTTGCTGCCCGGCGTGATCAGTTGGCGCGCCAGCTCGACGATTTCATCCTGGCCAGCCAGCGTCGCTTCAATGCTCCCGCCGCAGCGATGACGACTGCGGCAGCGCCTCTTGCTGCAACTGCGGCACCTGCTGCCGCAACTGCCAAGCGCAAGAAGCGACTGGTGGTGTATTCGGTCGAATCGACCTGGAGCCCCTGCCCGCAGATCCGCCTGATCCGGCCCTTCGCGCACCTCAAGGATGAATGGGAGCTGGTCTGGGGGATCCAGAACGGCAAGCTGCAAAGCGACTACCTGGCCGACGCCGACCTGATCCTGCTGCATCGCTACACCCCGGGACTGATGTCGCTGGATGTGCTGCGTACCATCTTCAGTTCCAGCATCCCCATCATCTATGAGTCCGACGACCTGCTCAACGACATTCCGGCCGACCACCCGGAGGCCCAGCAGGGCGCGGCCTGGAAGAGCGGCATCGAATTCTCGGTCAAGCACGCCAAGGCGGTGGTGGTCTCCACCGAATTCCTGGCGGCCAAGTACCGCGAACTCAATGCCCAGGTCCATGTGCTGCCCAACTACATCGACTTCGACCTGTTCTACCGCCCGGTGCCACAGCACCAGGACCCGGATGGCCGCATCAACATCGGCCTGCTGGGCTCCTCGATCCAGCCCTCCAACTTCGCGCTGGTCGATCAGGCCTTGCGCGCCCTGGTGGAGCGCTACGGCGCGCGCCTGCACATCGACTTCGTTGGCTGGGAATGTCCGCAGGGCTGGGCCGGTCATCCGCTGACCACCTTCCATACCTTCGTGCATCAGTACGTGGACTACGCCGCCCAACTGCGCCAGTGGAACTGGGATATTGCACTCATCCCGCTGGCCAGCGACCAATACAATCAATGCAAGAGCTACATCAAGTGGCTCGATTACTCGGCCGCCGGCATCGCTTCGATCTTCAGCGATGTCTCGGTGTACAACCAGGTCGTCACCCATGATGTCACCGGCCTGCTCATGCCCAATTCCAGCCAGGCATGGCTGGACGCCATCACGCAACTGATCGAGTCGCCCGAGAAACGCCACGCCCTGGCTGCAGCCGGCCAGCAGGAAGTGCGCGAAGGTTTCGACCTGGCCGCCAAGGCGGCGCATTACAACGAGGTCTATAGCCGCTGCCTGAAAGCCTGAAGACCATGAACAAGCACATCCTGCAGATCCACTATGATGAAGCCAGCCGCCGTATGCTCGACCCTGGCTTCACCCCGCTTGAAATCACCGGCAACCCCCGGCCCGATTGGCGGGAATACTGGGGCATCCGCAACTACTTCCTGAACAACTCGCTCAACGAGGACCATTACTACGGCTTCCTCTCCCCACTGTTCTTCGACAAGACCCGGATGAACGCGCAGCAAGTGCGCGATTTCATGGATAGCCGGCCTGGCGCGGATGTCTATACCTTCTCGCCCTCGATGTCGGACGCCTCGGCCTACCTGAGCGTGTTCGAACAGGGTGCGCGACGCCATCCCGGCATCGTGCAGGTGGCGCAGGCACTGATGGCCGACATCGGGCTGGAGGTCAATCTGCAATCGCTGGTCAACGATTTCCGCACCACCGCCTATTGCAATTACATCATCGCCAAGCCGGTGTTCTGGGATAAATGGTTTGCCATCAACGAGCACATGTTCGCGCTGGCCGAAGCCAATGCCACGCCCCTGGCGCGTAAGCTCAACGAGGTCACCGACTACGGCAAAAGTACGGTCCAGATGAAGGTTTTCATCATGGAGCGCATTGGTTCGCTGGTGATGGCGCTCATGCCTGAACTGCAGGTGAATAATCTGAACATTGCGGCCATGCGCTTCGGCGATCCCATGTTCTATCCCTGCCGCGATGAGATGGTGATGCTGGATGCGCTCAAGACCGCCTACCTGCATTCGGCCGACCAGGCCTACCTCGATCGTTTCTACGCCTTGCGCCACGACCTGCTGCGCCGTTGCGACCCGGAATACCGGCGCGACCGGCCGAGTCCCTTCTTCTGAGCAACACTGGTCGTCGGCGCCGTCCGGCGACCGCCTGCCACCACCTTCCCTCCCCGGGCGGCAATTCAAGTTTTGCCTTTTCTTTCCGTAGATGAACACATCAGTGCGGGCTGGCACACCTGCGCGTTGGCGTTCCGGCAACGCCGCCCATGCGATAAATAAGGGGCAAGTTGCATCGCTAATGTGGCCGTCATCCGCAAGCCCAAGCTGTCAAGATGCAAGCATGGGCAAGACTCTCTGTGACATTTCACCCAAGCAACATCCGTGGTAATGCAAGCGGTCGGGGTGGATGCAGATGCATATGAACATTCCGACCGCATCAGTAATGGCGAGCGCAGCACAATCCGGGCTGCAAGTCTTCAATATTAGGGAATCACGCGTAGATATGAATATTCTGGTCACCGGCGGCTGCGGCTACAAAGGCAGCGTTCTCGTCCCCAAACTGCTGGCGCGCGGCTACAAGGTGCATGTGCTGGACATCATGTGGTTCGGCAACTACCTGGCGCCGCACCCCAACCTGACCGTGACCGCCGGCGATGTGCGCAACATCGACCAGATCAACCTGGATGGCGTGGACACCATCATTCACCTGTCCTCGGTGGCCAACGATCCTTGTGGCGATCTCGATCCCAAGCTGACCTGGGAAGTCAGCGCACTGGCCACGATGCAACTGGCCGACAAGGCCGTGCGCAAGGGCGTCAAGCAATTCATCTACGCGTCTTCGGGCAGCGTCTATGGCCGATCTTCAGGTCTTCCCGTTCAGGGCCGTTCTCTTGCACAAAGTCGGCACCTTGCAACGCTTCTTCCAGGTCAGCATGAAACGATAGTCGCTCCAGCGAACTGCCGGGTGCCAGACCGCTGGTGCGCAGGCCCGGCCAATGCCGCTGCACCGACTCCAGCAAGCGCTCTTGTGCGCCCGGCTGCGGATCGGTGGCCGCCACTTCCAGCCCCTGGGCCAGGAAGTAGGCAACCCAACTGGCACCGATCACGCCCGTACCCACCACGGCGACACGCTTGATATCGCCCTTGTCCGGAATGCTGTTCATGGGCCAGCAACTGGCGGTCATTCATGTTGCGCAATTCCCAGTTCCATTCGCGGATGGCTTCGAAGCGCAGGTTCAACTGGTAGAACTTGAGCGAGCGCTGGAAACCGGCATTCTGCGAATACAGCGCCACTTCACCGGCGCCAGGCGGCGTGGGGCCAGGCGGGATGCTGATCTTCTGGCCCAGTTCTTCCAGCGCCAGTTGGCCATAGAAGCTGAAGTTGGGGGCGATCGATTCGAACAGGCGACGTGCGGCTTCGGTCTGGCCTTCTTCCTTCAAGGCGCGGCCCAGCCAGTAGACCCAGGTGGTGTCGCTGCGCAGGGGCGCAGGCATGGCTTCGATGGTCTTGCGCACGGTCTTCCAGTCGCCGTCGCGCAGGGCCATGCGCACCTTCCATTGCATGGCGTCCTGCGACAGCGGCGCCTCCTTGGCGCGCCGCCAGTAGTCCGAGGCTTCCGGGGCCAGCTTGTAGGACGCGGCCAGGGCGATCTGGGCCCAGCCCAGGGCGGCTTCCTGTGCCGTCAGGGTGCGCGCCTCGCTGAGGTAGGTCGCGGCCTGGGTCGGATTGCTCTTGGCAATGCGCCCCAGCGCGATGATGTAGAGCTGATGGTTGGCCGCGCCCCGGCCCGGGCCCTTGGCCAGCATCAACGCCGGGCGCTCCATCACCTGGGTCACGCTGACGTCGCCGCTATCGACCAGCACGGCGGCGCGGCGCGCCACGGTGGCATTGCCATTCTCGGCGGCCTGGCGGATCTGGAACCAGACATCGGCATCGCTGAACTGGCCGTTCTGGGCCAGCGTGGCGATCAGGTCGCTGCAACCCTGGCCGTAATCCTTGGGATTGGCCAACAGGGCGCGCGCATCCTCGGCCACGTTGGCGCCCTTCAAGGCGCGCGAATTGAGGGCGAAGCACTTGACCTGGGTATCGTCGTTGAGCACGAACTTGGGATACTGCTCATCGAACACGGTCCAGTTGCCGGTCTTGCCCAGCGCCAGCAGCCAGTCGTTGCGCAGGCGGTCGGCGATGGCCTGACCCTCCCAGCGCGCCAGGAAATCGCGGATTTCCTGTTCGCTGGCGCTGTAGTCGCGCACGCGCGGCTTCAAGCGGTAGTAATCGACATAGGACGCCAGCTCGTAGCCGGACAGGCGGGAAGCCAGATCTTGCGCCAGCGCGGCATTGTCGCTGGCGGCTGCCTGACGCAGGGCCAAGGAGATGTCGTCAGGCGCGGCATCCGGGG
>NZ_BADI01000818.1:0-2871 GCF_000333555.1 Herbaspirillum sp. B65
CGAGAGGTAGGAAAATGCTCGTGGTAAATGGTATCGAACTGCGATTGTTCGATCAGGTTCAGCAGGTGCGGGCATTCCACCGTGACGGTACCTTGCGGTGCCAGCAGTGCGGTCATGCCGCCGACGAAATCATTGATGTCCGGCACATGGGCCAGCACGTTGTTGGCCGCGATCAAGTCGGCCGCGCCGTGGCTGGCGCGCAGGCGCTGGCCCAGCGCCACACCGAAGAATTCCTCGACGATGGGAATGCCCTTGGCACGCGCCGCATTGGCCGTGCTGGTGGTGGGCTCCACGCCCAGGCAGGGTATCCCCTTCTGCTGCACGTATTGCAGCAGGTAGCCGTCATTGGCCGCCAGTTCCACCACCAGGGATTGGCTGCCCAAGGCCAGACGCGCGGCAATCATGTCCACATAGCGCGCGGCATGTTGCAACCAGGTGCTGGAGGTCGAGGAGAAATAAGCGTAGTCGTTGGCAAAGAGCTGGTCGTAATGCGTGTAATCCTCGGTCTGCACCAGCCAGCACTGGCGGCACACCATCACCTTGAGCGGATAGGTGGTCTCAGGGCGGCGCAGATCCTCGGCCTTGAGATAGGCGTTGGAGGGCGGCGAGAAGCCCAGGTCGATGAAGGTGTCATGCAGTTCGGTCTGACAGTGGCGGCATTTCATAGCTTGATTCCATCGAAATCGGGAGCCAGCAAGGGATGCTGGAGGTCGCGCGGCGACAGGTTGCACGGCGGCAGCGGCCAGGCGATGGCCACGCGCGGATCATCATGGCGCACGCCGCCTTCGGCGTGCGGTGCATAGGGAGCAGTATGCAGGTACAGCAGTGCGGCACCGCCTTGCAGTACCTGGAAACCGTGCGCGCAGCCCTCCGGGATCAGCAGCGCGCGGTCATCCCCGGCAGCCAGCTCGATACCGCGCCATTGCAGAAAGGTGGGCGAGCCGGCACGCAGGTCCAGCACTACATCGAAGACACGTCCGGCCAGGCAGCGGATCAGTTTCTTCTCCGCCATGGGAGCGTACTGGAAATGCATTCCGCGCACGCTACCGACTTCTTCAGTAAAGGAATGATTGATCTGCACGATGTGGCTGGTGCCCAGTACCGGTGCCAACTCTTCCTCGCAGAACCAGCGCGCGAAACTGCCACGCGCGTCGCCCCGACGCCGGCTCGATATCAGCACCGCACCGTCGATGCCGGTTGGCGTGATCTGCAGGTTCATCTGCGCTCCCGACGCTGCGACGGCGGCCTCAGTTCCAGGTCTTCCATCGTGCCTGGCCCTGCTCCCACATCTGGTTGAGCTGGATCTTGTCGCGCAGGGTATCCATGCATTTCCAGAAACCATGATGCGGCCAGTTCAGCAGCCTGCCATCGCCAGCGATCTGTTCCAGCGGTGCGCGCTCGAAGATGGTGGCTTCGCCATCCTTCAGATAGTCGAACACGCCCTGGCGGCAGACCATGAAGCCACCGTTGATCCAGCCCAGGTCACCGGGCGGCTTTTCGCGGAAATCGCGGATGAAGCCGGCCTCATCGGTCTGCACCATGCCGAAACGCGCTTCAGGCTGCACCGTGGTCATGGTCACCAGGGTCTGCGGATGAGCTTGGTGGTGGGCCACCAGTGCGCTCACATCGACATCGGAGACGCCATCCCCGTAGGTCAGCATGAAATCGTCATCCTTGAGATAGTCACGCGCGGCCAACAGCCGACCACCGGTCTGGGTGTGCAGGCCGGTCTCCACCAGAGTGACCTTCCAAGGCTCGGACTTGTTGCGGTGGACCTCCACCCGGTTGTCAGCCAGATCGATGGTGACATCGCCCTGGTGCAGGAAATAATTGGCGAAGAATTCCTTGATCAGGTAACCCTTGTAGCCCAGCAGGATCACGAATTCATTGAAGCCGTGCTGTGAATAAGCCTTCATGATGTGCCACAGGATGGGCTTGCCGCCGATCTCCACCATGGGTTTCGGGCGCACATCGGTTTCTTCCCCAAGCCGCGTACCCAGGCCGCCGGCGAGAATGACGACTTTCAATTTCTACTCCTAGCTGATTGATGTTCCGTGAGCCAGGAAAACATTGCAATGAAAGCAAGGTTTTCACCAAAGATGCCTATGTTACCGGCTTTGCCATTGGGAACAACCGTGGGTCTGGGCGGTTTATCGGCGCCAATTTGGCTTTTTGCAGCGTCCTGGAGGCCCGTTCATTCGAGGATTTGTCACCCTCTTTGCCGCCAATTCAGCTCATTCCGCCAAAAAGTGCGCTGCTATACTGCCCCGATTGCATAAGGCCGGCCGTGCAGACAGTGCGGCAAGAGCCGCACGGCCGGGAGCAAGACGACGCGGCGCTGTCACTTGCGCAGATCATCGAGACCCCCAGAGACAGACCACCGAGTAGCATATGAGACCAGATTTGTTCGCCCGGCTTCACTCCCCGTATTACATCTTCGCTCCCGCCTACGCTACCCACACGGAAGAAGCCCTGCTGCTGCACCGCTTGTGCCATGCGTTGAACCTGTGGGGGGAAGAAGCCTACGTGACCGATGAAGGCAGTACTGCCCTGCGCACGCCGCGCCTGACGCAGGAACTGATCAATGCCCACCTGGCCGCTGGGCGTAATCCCATCGTGATCTATGCCGGCAGCGTGGCCGGCAATCCGCTATCGGCCCTCAACGTGGTGCGCTATCAGCTCCACCCCGGCCAAACCGCGCGTGCGGGCGAGTTCCCGCTGGCCTGGCGGGCCGACCTGGCCGATGCCGGCGTGCCCCTATTGGAATTGCCGCTGGTGCCCGACGCCACCTTTGCTGCCCGGCGTGATCAGTTGGCGCGCCAGCTCGACGATTTCATCCTGGGCAGCCAGCGTCGCTTCAATGCTCCCGCC
>NZ_BADI01000817.1:0-6858 GCF_000333555.1 Herbaspirillum sp. B65
ACTGGAGCAGGCCGGACACAACCAGCAGTCGGCCGAAGAAGCCTTGCGCGAGCAGCGCTTCCGGCTGGCCGAGCAGGTCATCTCTCAATACAGCCTGTGGGTGCGCTCTGATCTGGCCACCGAGGCCAACCAGAAGAACCTCAAGGCGCTGGAGGATTTCCTGGCGCAAAGCCAGCGCCGCGAGAAGGAGGGGGCCGCCGCACGAGTGGACGGCTGGGGCGCACCGCTGCCGTCATGATGCTCCCAGACATGGCGCAAGCCGGCCTCCACGCCAGCGCGCAAACCCAGCAGGCTGGCCACCTCCCCCGCCACTTCACAATGGATACGCGCCAGCGGCGCAATGGTGGTGAAGTTCAGCGGATGGTCGGCGGGCAAGCCATCACGCAGCATGGCCTCGCGCCCGCCCACGTCGTCCCCGAGCAGGCCTGCAAAGCCGGCCGCATTGGCGGTGCAGCCGGACCAGCGCAGCCAGGAGACCAGCTGGGCCTGCTCCACCAGTTCGGGCGGGGCGCCCTCCAATTGCGCCACCCGGGCGGCCAGCGCCGCTGTGCGCCGCGACTGGTCGGGAGGCTGGCCCATGCTGAGATCGCCCACCAGCGCCAGCACCTGCACGGCGGTGCCGGCGGCGATCATCGGCGGCGCGTCCACGATGGCGGGGGCGGCCTGCACGGCCGGGGAAGGCGAAGAAGAAGGGGAAATCGGGTTGGCGTCGGGAAGCATCCCGACACTGTAGCGGCAAGTGCGAGCCTCCTGCAATCAACTCTTCGGTTAATGGGCAGGCCGGCGGTGAGCGGCCACAATCGCAGCGCCTCATCGTCACCGCCGCCCGGGGTCGGTCAATTGACCGATACCAGCGCCGCAAGGGCGTTCCTATACTGGCCTCACTGCAACACACCACCCCGATACACCTTCTTATTTGAACAGGAGAACACCATGAAAAGCTCTTCCACCCGCTTCAGCCTCAAGACCGGCCTCGGCATGCTGGCCATCGCCGCCGCCTTCACCGGCGGCAATGCCATGGCCGCCGACGCGACCGAAAAACCCTCGGTCGTGATCGTCCACGGTGCCTTCGCCGATGGTTCGGACTGGGCCAAGGTCATCCCGCTGCTGCAGGCCAAGGGCATCAAGGTCACCGCCGTACAGAATCCGCTGACCTCGCT
Source organism: Herbaspirillum sp. B65 (assembly GCF_000333555.1). Lineage (NCBI taxonomy): Bacteria > Pseudomonadati > Pseudomonadota > Betaproteobacteria > Burkholderiales > Oxalobacteraceae > Herbaspirillum > Herbaspirillum sp. B65. The sequence goes on from NZ_BADI01000817.1 coordinate 1,161, forward strand.
GGCCGACGACGTCGCTGCCGCCAAGCGCGCCATCGACAACCAGCCGGGCAAGGTAGTGCTGGTGGGCCACTCCTGGGGTGGCACCGTGATCACCGAAGCCGGCAACCATGAGAAGGTCGCCAGCCTGGTCTACGTCGCCGCCTTCGCACCGGACGCCGGCCAGGCAACGGGCGACCTGGGCAAGGACTTGCCGGTGCCCCCGGGCATCGCCAAGCTGTCGGTGGACAAGGCCGGTTTCGCCAGCCTGCCGGCGGCCGCGCTGGCCGCTGACTTCGCCCAGGACGTGCCGGCCAAGCAGGCTGCCGTGATGGCCGCCACCCAGGGCCCGATCGCCATGAAGGCCTTCGGCGACAAGGTCGAGACCGCAGCCTGGAAGACCCGTCCGAGCTGGTACATCGTCAGCACCCAGGACCGCATGATCCAGCCTGCGCTGGAACGCAGCTTCGCCAAGCAGATCAACGCCAAGACCACCGAGCTGGCCGCCAGCCACGTGCCGCAGCAATCGCGTCCGGCCGACGTCGCCAAGGTGATCCTGGAAGCAGTCGCCGCCACCAAGTAAGCCTGTCTGCTTACTCCCGCCTCTGGCGGCAAGGGCCGTCGCCCGCGTCATGCGGGCGACGGCCTTTTAGCTGGCGAACCCGCCCTGCCGCAAACGGGGCAAATGAAGAAAAATCCCGGCTGTTTCACGCTTGCGCGCCGCCCTTCGCATGTTCTAATCTCAGTTGCTCCGGATCCCGCCACCAGACCAAACAAAAATGAGGGACCGCGCAGACTCTGACATAATCATCACGTTGCCAACTTAACAAGCGAAGCTCACATGAATATTCTTGTCACCGGCGGTGCCGGCTACATTGGTTCCCATACCTGCGTGGAACTGCTCAAGGCAGGCCATGAAGTCATCGTCTTCGACAATTTCTGCAACAGCAGCCCGGAATCGGTTGCGCGGGTCCAGAAGATTGCCGGGCGGTCGCTCTCGCTGGTCAAGGGTGACATCCGCAACCGCGAGCAGCTGGAAAGCGTGCTGCGTGAATTCAAGTGCGAGGCCGTCATCCATTTTGCCGGCCTCAAGGCAGTGGGCGAGTCGGTGGAACAGCCGCTGATGTACTACGACAACAACGTGGTCGGCACGGTGCGCCTGCTGGAGGCGATGGAGGCCACGGGCGTGAAGACCATCGTCTTTTCGTCCTCGGCCACGGTGTATGGCGATCCGCAATACCTGCCGCTGACCGAATCCCATCCGCTGTCGGCCAGCAACCCCTATGGCCGCAGCAAGATCATCATCGAGGACATGCTGCGCGACTACTACCGCGCCCATCCCGATTGGAAGATCGCCCTGCTGCGCTACTTCAACCCGGTCGGTGCCCACGAGAGCGGCATGATCGGTGAAGATCCGAGTGGCATCCCCAACAATCTCATGCCCTATGTCGCCCAGGTCGCAGTGGGACGCCGCGAACGACTCAGCATCTGGGGCGGCGACTATGCCACACCCGACGGCACCGGCGTGCGTGATTTCATCCACGTGGTGGACCTGGCCACCGGCCACGTCGCCGCGCTGCAGGCGCTGACCGCACCGCAATGCTTTGCCGTCAATCTTGGTACCGGCATCGGCTACAGTGTGCTGGATGTGGTCAAGGCCTACGAGAAGGCGGCCGGCAAACCCATCCCCTACACCATCGCGGCGCGCCGCCCGGGCGACATTGCTTCCTGCTATGCCGACCCTGCCGAGGCGCGACGCAAGCTGGGCTGGGAAGCCAAGCTTGGACTGGATGCCATGTGCGCCGACTCCTGGCGCTGGCAGCAAAACAATCCCAATGGATTCACCTCCTGATCGGGCGAGACTTCATCGGTGCTGATCCCTCGGCACCGATCCTGGGCGACAACATCTTCTATGGTCGCGATCTGGAGATCGAACCTCGGGTGTTCGGGGACAGCCGTGGCTTTTTCTATGAGAGCTTCAACCAACGCAGCTTCCAAGAACAGACCGCAGTGGATGTGCAATTCGTCCAGGACAACCATTCCCGGTCGGCACGCGGCGTACTGCGCGGACTGCACTACCAGATCCGGCACCCGCAAGGCAAGCAGGTGCCCGCGGTGAAAGATGGGGTACTGGACGTGGCCCTCGACATCCGCCGCGCTTCGCCGACCTTCGGGCAGTGGTTCAGTGCGATATTGAGTGCAGAGAACAAACAGCAACTATGGATCCCGCCGGCCTTTGCACATGGATTTTCGGTCTTTGAAGAGGACACCGAGTTTCTCTACAAGACGACCGATTATTGGATGCCCGAGCACGAACGCTGCATCCTCTGGAACGATCCGACCCTGGCGATAGACTGGCAGTTGCAGGGCGAACCGATCATGTCGGAGAAGGATAAACGCGGCACGCCCTTCCTCGATGCAGAAGTATTCGAGACGCCATGAACTCGCCCACTTTGATGAAAGCCGGATCATGAAATCCATGCGTATCCTGCTCACCGGCGCCAGCGGCCAGGTCGGGGGAGAATTGCTGCGGCGCTTGCGTGCCATGCCGGCCCGCATCGAGGTGATCGCCCCCACGCACGCGCAACTCGACCTGGCCGACCTGGCTGCCTTGCGCGCAGCCGTGCGCCACGCCCAACCCGATCTGATCCTGCACCCGGCGGCCTACACTGCCGTGGTCAAAGCCGAATCCGAACCGCAACTGGCGCGTCGCCTCAATGCCGAGGCCCCCGCCGTGCTGGCCGAGGAGGCTGCCCGATTGGGGGCGGCACTGGTGCATTTTTCGACCGACTACGTGTTCGACGGACGCCATGACGGACGCTACACCGAAGACATGCCGACCAACCCGCTCAACGTGTACGGAGCCACCAAGCGCGAAGGTGAGCTGGCCATTGCTGCAAGCGGCGCGGCGCACTGGATCCTGCGGACCAGTTGGGTCTACAACCTGGCCGGCAACAATTTCATGAAGACCGCCATCCGCCTGGCACAACAGAAAGAAAGCTATACCATCGTCGGCGACCAGTTAGGCGCGCCCACCTGGGCTTCTACCATCGCCGCAGTCTGCTGTCGAATGTTGGCCGGGACCGATGGCGGACGCGAGAAAGTGGCAGTCACCAGTGGCATCTACCACCTCACCGCCGGTGGCGCGACTTCCTGGCATGGCTATGCCTCATTAATCGCGCGCGAACTGATGGCACGCGGTGTCACGCTCAAGCTCAAGGGGCTGGAGCAGATCACCCCGGTGCCGACTTCTTCCTACCCCACGCCGCCCGAACGCCCGCTGAACTCGCGCCTGGATTGCAGCAAGCTGGAACGCAGCTTCGGCCTGACCCTGCCCGCCTGGGATGAAGACGCACTGGCTTGCCTGCAGCAGATCATCGCGCACTACCAGCTCGACCAGGGGCGTTTGCTGCCTGATTGACGCCCATACGAGCCTGATGCCGGAGGCTCAGTGGCTGGGTACGTACTTGGTCTGGTCGCCGCGGGTAAGCAGGTTCAACTGGCCGAAGAAGCGCATGTAGCCGGGGTCGCCATAACGGCTACGCAATTCACGCAGAAGCAGGTAACTCCCCAGGCGTTCGGCACAGAAGGCCCAGGCGCGGGATTGATAACCCTCGCGGCGGGTCTCGTAATGCTGCACGCAATACCAGGTGACGGCTTCGATCTGCTCGACTGTGCGCAGCCAGAAATCGGCCGGGAATACCCCCATCTCGATGCCGCCCATGAAGAAGGTCTTTTCATTGAAGAACAGTTCAGCCTCACTGCGGCCGAACACCCCCAGTTCGGTCGCGGCAGCGGCATAGCGCAGCAGGTCTTCGGCATGGTGCGAGACCGCGTAGTGCGACAGATAGCCGGCGCTCTGACCGCCGACGTTGAAGCCGCAGGTCTTGCCGACCAGGAAGTCCTGGTTACCCGGCTCCAGCATCTGTTCCAGGGACTGCCGGGCCAATTCCTTGTCCGACACCACATCCATCATCCAGTTGTCCTCAGCCGGTATGCCACTGATACGCTCGCGAGAAACGAACTTGCGATACAGGCATACACCCACTCGCTTGACCTTGGGATAGTCACGCAGGATCAGATTGCGCAAGGCGAAGTTACCCAACATGCCGGCCACGATGGGGTGATACGGCACCCACTGCGGGGCCAGATCGCGTAGGTTGAGCGCTCCCTCATGCTGGGCCTGGCCAAGATAGATGGGCAGAACGTAATCGGGAAACTTCACCGGCAGCGGTACGTGGGTCATACAACCGAACACCAGTTCGCCGCGCGCGGCCTGGGTGGCTGCCGTATCGGGCACTTGCGCCAAAGTCAGGGCACCGCTGAGCTGCGAGACCGAGCGCAGCCGCTCAGTGGCCACCGCCGCGGCGCTGGGCGGCGATGATGGCAGGCGCCGCGCTTGACGCAGGTACGCGCTGTGGGCCTCGAAACGCTGCAGGTCGACCGCCTCGCCGCTGGCGGCATAGGCCGAGCGCAAGGCATCGAGTTCGGCCATGTCTGCGGCAGGCAGGGCCTTGGCCGCCGGCATCAGCGTGCTCGGGCAATGCCAGACCTGTAATTGTTGATCCAGCGCCAGCACCAGCGAAGCCAGGCGCTCGGCCAGCAGGGACTTGGCGGTCGCGCCTGACGCGGCTTGGGCTTGCAGCGCTACGCGCAATGGGCCATCCGCTTGCTCGGCAGCCAGGTGCAGGCGTTCAGCCAGATCGAACCAGGTCTGCCAGAAAGCCGGCTTGGCCACGATGAAGCCATTGGGTACATTGTTCTGCCACTGCGGCAAGAAGTGAGCGGGGTCCAGTTGCAGACCCAGAGATTGCAGGAAATCCTGCGCCGTGCGGGCAAACCCGCTCAACATGCGCTCCCCCTGCAGCAGCAGGTTGAGGTTGCCGCAAGCCTCCAGCGGCGTGGGGAAGAAAGTCCAGGCATGGACTTCGGGATGAGACTGGATCAGCGCGCGCAGGCCTGCCGCATCCAGTCCGGTCTGATTCAGAAAATCCGTGCCGACGAAGCCGTAGCAGGAGGCCGTATCGATGTCCTGTTCGCGGAAGAAACGACGCATGGCCTCCAGATCGCCCCAGGCCCCCGGCGTGGTGCCGAGCACTGGCAGGAAACCGGGAGCGGCCGAACCGCCAGGGGAAACGATCTGCAAGAGATGGATGTTCATCGTAGCCCCCTCACCAAACCTGCAACTGCGGCACGGCGATGGCAAAGCGAGCGCCCCAGGTACGGATCTGCGCCAGTTGCTGGGCGACTTCATCCTTGATGTTCCAGGGCAGGATCAGCACTACGTCCGGCTTTTCCTCCAGCAGGCGCTGCGGTGAAACAATGGGGATATGGCTGCCTGGCATGTATTTTCCCTGCTTGGAAAGAGCGGCATCGGCGACCATGGGCAACAGGTCGGGATGCACACCCGAATAATTGAGCAGCGTATTGCCCTTGGCCGCCGCACCATAGGCCAGCACCTTCTTGCCGGCGCGTTTCTGTTCCAGCAGGAAGGACAGCAACTGCAGCTTGATCTCTTCGGCACGCGCCTGGAAACCGGCATAGCCCTCGATGCGCTCCAGCCCGAAGTCACGCTCGCGGGCCAGCATGGCTGCTACCGCCGGCGTGGTGGCGATGGCCGCATCGGCATGACAGGCGTAGATGCGCAGGCTACCGCCATGGGTCGGCAATGGTTCCACGTCATACACGCGCAGCCCCTGGGCCTGCATTAAGCGCTGCAGGG
>NZ_BADI01000816.1:0-3403 GCF_000333555.1 Herbaspirillum sp. B65
CGTAGATGGGTAGATCCATTTCCGGCCCACGCCGACCTGCCACGCGCTTTGCCATGCGGCGCCCGGCGTGGGCGGAGAACGAGACGCCATTGCCGCCATAGCCGAGGGCGTAATAGACACTCTGCAGGGGATCGGGCTGCACCACACGCGGCATCATGTCGTGACTGACATCGACCCAGCCCCACCAGGAGTGGTCGATGCGAATCCCCTTCAAGGCGGGAAACTTGCGCGCCAGACCATCGATCAGCAGGCGGTAATGGCTGTCGCGGTGAGCATCGGCGCCGGTAATGGCACTGCGGCTACCGATCTGCACCCGACGATCCGGTAGCAGGCGATAGTAGAAGCGTAGCGTGCGGGTATCGGTGATGGCCTGGTGGGTCAGGAAATTGGTGGCCTGCAATTCTTCCTCGGTAAGCGGGCGTGTGACGATGGAGTTGGAGAGGACGGGGAAGACCCGGTTCTTCAATAGCGGCGTCAAACCCGGCAAGCCGTAGGCGCCGGTGGCCACTGCCACTGCACGAGCGCGCACAGTGCCGCCCGGCGTGCGCAGATGATGTACGCCATGGTGGGTCTCCCAGGCCGTAACCGGACTGGAGGGATGCACGCGCGCGCCCAGGGCGCGTGCCATCTTCATGTAGCCGAAGGCCAGTTTCAGCGGATGCACGCAAATACCCACCGGCTCATGCATGGCCCCGGCCGCTTCCTGGTCGCCGCACCAGTCGCGGCGGACTTCTTCCCCGGTGAGGATACGGGTGTCATAGCCGAAGCGGCTGCGCATGACCTCGGCTTCGTGGCGCAAGAAGGCCATTTTCTTGGGACGATGAGCGATGTAAAGATGGCCGCCTGGTTGCGCATCGCAATCGATCTCCTCGGTGAGCTGGCGGAAGGTCTCGAAACCGCTGCGGATTTCCTCATCCAGCCGCAAGGCGGTCTGCAAGCCCCAACGGTCTATCCACTGCGAGCGATACAAGCGGCCGCTGGCGTTCTGGCCTTGTCCGCCATTGCGACTGGTACAGCCCCAGGCCACCTGGTTGGCTTCCAGTACGGTGGCGCCAATGCCGTGTTCGCGCGCCAGGAACAAGGCCGTGGCCAGCCCGGTGAAACCGGAACCGATGATCACCACATCGGCGTCGGTATCGCCGACGATGGGGCCATCATCCCTGGGCGGCTCACCGGCGCTGGCAACCCAGTAGGTCGGCGCGTACTGCATGTTGTGGCCCGGCGACTGCGAGACCAGAGGATCGAACGCGGGGTCGTAAGCGGCAGCGCCGACTTCGGCGCGGGACAAGCTGTTCATGGCGATGGCCCTGTTGGCAGTTCAGGAGGAGGATGCTGCAATGGCCGTCAGGCCGGCTTGGGGGTGCGGGTCTTGCGGAACACGTTCTTCTGCAGGATCTTGCCGTCGCGGAAGACGAACAGATCCACGCCATCGGCCTGGATGGGGGTACCGTCGGCAGCAGTGCCAGTGAAGGTCCACTCGGAGACACCACGCTCACCCGCCACCCAATGCCGAGCGTTGCGCCACTGGGCATCGGGCACGCTGATCCAGGCCGAGGCAAAGGCGCGCGCCACTGCTTGCGGTCCGGTGTGGCGGGTGCCGTGGGTTTCGTGACCGGCCGCGGTAAGAAATTCGCACTCGGGATGCATGAACTGCATCAGGGCGTCAATGTCATGCCGGTTCCAGGCATCAGAAAAGGCTTGCAGGGTTTCTATCGTCACCGAGGCATTGGCACTGGAAGAAGAAGGCAACTGGACGGGCGAGGACATGCGGGCTCCATGGAATGGCCTGATGCAGGCCGATGACACACAGCCTAAAGGAGCCTGGACTGCTGGCCATAGAGCCAGCGGGAGGTTTCGATCAGGCCAGGCCGGTACCGATGGAACCAGGCTGGCGCAAGCGATCCAAGCGCAAGCGCTGCCGCCCATCGGTCAAGCGCCACATGGCCAGCGTGGCCGCGCCGAAGGCCGCCAGTCCGCTGGCCCCGGCCAGGATGAACATGAGCAGGATCTGGTACTTGGCCGCTGCCAGCGCATCCATACCGGCCAGCACCTGGCCGGTCATGATGCCGGGCAAGGTGATGATGCCGGCCGCCGACATCTGGTTGATGACCGGCAGCAAGCCGCTGCGCATGGCCGCCATGCGCAGCGCGCGCAGCGCCTGCTGACGGGTGTCGCCCAAGGCCAGGCGGGCTTCGATGATGGGCGCCGACTGGCGCGCCCCGGTGAGAAAGGCGTCCAGCGCTATGCTGGCCGAATTGAGCACGCTCCCCAAGACGATGCCCATCAGGGGAATCGCATAGCGCGGGTCGTACCAGGGATCAGGCCGCAGTGCCGTGGACAAGGCCAGCGCCACGGTCAGCAAAGAGGCCGTGCCGACCACGATGGCGCTGATGCGCAAGCCAGCATGGCCAGCCAGCGGCGTGCGTGCGCGGCTGGCCACCTCGCGTGCCGCAGCGGCAATCATCAACACCACGGCCACGCCGGTGAGCCAGGGCGACTGATGCACAAGGATCCAGCGCAGTACCAACCCCACCAACAAGAGCTGCGCCACCATGCGCACGGCAGCCAGCAACAACGGTCGGTGGATCTGCAACCCCAAGGCCAGCGAGGCGATGGCATTGACCAGCACCAGGATGGCCGACAACGCCAAATCGGTGGCTGACAAGGGCAAGGCACTCATGCCGGCTCCCTCTTGCGCACATGCAGGCTGTCGTGCGCCAGCCGGCGTGCCTGTTCTTCCCTATGCGTGACCAGCAGGAGGGAGCTGCCTTGCTGCATGAACTCCTGCAACAACGCTTCGACCCGCGCGACATTGTCGGCATCCAGGGCGCTGGTGGGTTCATCCAGCAAGAGCACTGCCGGTTGTCGCAGCAGCGATCTGATCAGGGCGGCGCGCTGGCGTTCTCCAGTCGACAGCTGTGCCAGGTCGGCATCGAGCCTGGCGACCGGCAAGGCCAGGCGCTCGGCCAACACCCTGGCCCGCGCCTGTTGCGATGGCGGGAAATGCGCCATCACCGTGGGCGCCCACCAGGCCGGCTCGGCGGCCTGGTACAGCACCTGGGCGCGCCATTGCGGGGCCGGCATGGCACTGCGCGCCTGGCCGTCCAGCCAGGCTTCACCCTGACCTTGGTCGAGGTCGGCGAGCAGCCTGAGCAAGCGGGTCTTGCCAGCCCCCGAGTCCCCAGCCACCACCAGGCAGTGTCCGGCCGACAAGGCGAAGCTGACCGGCGCCACCACCGCCGAGGCCAGGTCTTGCACCCGTAGGCGTGGTGGCACGTCGCCAGTGCCGGCAGGCAAGGCAGGAGCAGGAACGGTCGCGGCAAACGCAGCTGGACGCATGGCAAGGGCGATGATGGGGTGAAACAAAGCGGTAGCGCGCCAGTTTCCACAAGCGCAGGCAATG
>NZ_BADI01000815.1:0-1804 GCF_000333555.1 Herbaspirillum sp. B65
ATGACTTGCTCGATCACGTCCAGGGCGCCCAGGACTGCCCCACCGAAAGCGAATACCTGACCCTGATCACCGATGCCAAGGTCGGTTCCAAGGCCAGCTTTAGCGACAAACCCAAGGACGACAGCGAGATCAAACCGGCCTCGCCGGTGGCGCCCTCTTCGGCCACCAACAAGTAACACCGCTGACCTTAGACCACAGACATCTGACCTAAGACCTCTGACCTGACCCGTCATTTCGAGTTTTCCATGACTGCATTGAATATCGCCGTAGCCGGCGCCTCCGGGCGCATGGGCCGCATGTTGATCGAAGCCATCCTCAACGCCGACGACCTGAAGCTCTCCGGCGCCCTGGACACCCCCGCCTCGCCCACTCTGGGCAGCGATGCCGGCCTGTTCCTGGGCAAGACCACCGGCGTACTGATCGAGTCCGACCTGGCCCGTGGCCTGGCCGGCGCCGACGTGCTGATCGACTTCACCCGTCCCGAAGGCACCTTGAAGCACCTGCAATACTGCGCCGAGCATGGCGTGAAGGTAGTCATCGGCACCACCGGTTTCGAACCCGAAGGCAAGACCGCCATCGCCGAATTCGCCAAGCGCATCGCCATCATGGCCGCGCCCAACATGAGCGTGGGCGTGAACGTGACCATGAAGCTGCTGGAAATGGCGGCCAAGAATTTCTCGCATGGCTATGACATCGAGATCATCGAAGCGCACCACCGCCACAAGGTCGACGCCCCCTCCGGCACTGCCCTGAAGATGGGTGAAGTGATCGCCGATGCGCTGGGCAAGAAGCTCGACGACGTCGCCGTGTATGCCCGCGAAGGCGTCACCGGCGAGCGTGATCCCTCCTCGATCGGCTTTGCCACCGTGCGCGGCGGCGACATCATCGGCGACCACACGGTGCTCTTCGCCGGCATCGGCGAGCGTATCGAGATTTCGCACAAGTCCTCCAGCCGCGTCTCGTATGCTATGGGCAGCCTGCGCGCCGCCCGCTTCCTGGCCGGCAAGCAAAGCGGCCTGTACGACATGCAAGACGTGCTGGGCTTCAAGTAAGCCAGGCCGTAGCCAGCCCAAGAGATGCCCGACGCTGCCGCGCCCCACCAGGTCCGGCAGCGAATTTTTTTAAGGCCGGCCGCTTAGCGCGACCCTATTCCCTGATCTTCCTCCCCCTAGACCGAAAGCACGCACCATGGAACCGAACGTTGGATTTGCCCACTACTGGGCGCAAGGCGATGCCGTTTCCCACTCCGTCGCCTATCTGCTGTTGATCATGTCCATCGCCAGCTGGTACTACATTCTCTCCAAGGCCTGGACCGCCTTGCGCATCCGCCGCGGCAGCAATGCCCTGGAGCAGTTCTGGCAAGCCCCGACCCTAGCCGACGCCAGCGCCGCCATGCAGCGCCTGGACAGCGAACAGATCTACACCCCCATGGCCGAACGCGCGGCCGAAGCCGCCGACATCGGCAGTCGCCAACAGGGCGCGCCGTCGCTCAATGCCGCCACCGATCCCAGCAAATCTTAACTATTTTTCCTCCCTCTTGTTTACAGGATAAGTTATGGCAATTGACGTCTATCTGCAAATCGACGGCATCAAGGGTGAATCCACTGATGACCTGCACAAGGACTGGATCGAGTGCAAGACCGTGGACTGGCAAGTCTTGCAGCCGAAGTCTGCGACCGCATCGACCGGTGGTGGCCACACCGCCGAACGTTGCGAGCACAAGGACATCGTCTTCACCAAGGTGGCCGATCTGGCATCTCCTCTGCTGCTGCAAAACTCTTCATCGGGCAAGACCTCCCGAAGG
>NZ_BADI01000814.1:0-7761 GCF_000333555.1 Herbaspirillum sp. B65
AAATTGCTAAGCCATCGAATATGCGATAGATCTGACTTCAAAGAACGTTTTCCGCCTTGTCCACTAGCCACTTCGCGACAGCATCGTCCCACGTTTTATAGGTCATCATGTTCACGCCAACCTCCCGCCCAATGGGAAAATGCTAACAGACCTTAATATCAGAAAACCCTCAAAATTCCTCACCACTGGAACCCTAACTTTTTCCAGCAGAGAACCAATAGAACGAATTAAGGTGGTCGTGATACTGCACGATATCGTTGAAGCCGCGCATCGCAAACTCCTGAGCAACGAGCACCACAATGTCGAAACTGTCGGTATCGACCTTGAAGTAGATTTTGTATTGGCTTGGTTTTGCAATCCCACGTGAGGCCCAATAGCTCTTCTTGTTAAAGCGTGCCTCTTCCAAATTTTTAGAGACATATTTGCTGATGTAGCTGGCGATGCGATGCGCCGAGTTACGGCCACGCGGCCTAGTGAAATCGACATTGCCATTGTCCTTTCCGACCACACGCCGCCACATAGAGCGGATCAAGTTCCAACTGCGAACACGGACGCCATGTTCATTCTGGAGCCAAGCAGGAAATTGCTGGCAAGCGATATGAACATGTAACGCCCCACGTTTTTGCACTTCCAGAGTCGCAACGTAATGGAAGTCGCCAACACTCCGTAGACGTTCTCGGAACGCTTTGAAATCCGCCTCAACGCGTGCGTAATCAGTCACGCACTCTCGATAGGTCAGCGTCAGCAAGCAATCTGCCTGGAGCATCTTCGCCAGTCTGCGAACCTTCGTCTTCGCCCGCCGTGCGGCCACCATCCGAGCCCTCTCGTGATCGCCTTCACCACGCTTCGTTGGCTCTTCGCATTCCGTTGAGTAATCGAAAATCTGTCCATCGCTATAGGTCTCGCGGTTCTCATCAAGAAACACCTCGATACCGTTCGGGAATTCGGTCACTGTCAGCGTTTTCCAACGCTGCACATCTGTTCCAGCAAAATATGAACCCAATGAAGCCTTCAGATTGGCGTTAGCCGCAACCTTATCTATACTCGCTGTAAGCACAATTTTTCCTTGGTAGCGTTGTGTGAGCCCGGCAGCGTTGGCGCGCTGATCCGGGTATTTTTACGTCCATCAAAAACCACTTTTCCAACTCGCCGAAAAGGCCGTTCTTTCTCTGTTTTCCTTAAGTGTTCTAGGTACAAGTCTAGGCGCTCGCTTCGCTCGCGCCGTCCTCGCAAGCTGCGGGCGGCGCGATCTTGCTGCGCCTATTTTTCGTTACGCGTAACGGAAATTCCCCGCCTCATCGAGCGCCGCAGCGCCCTTAATCAACCGCATAAAGCCTGGCTTGTGAGTGCTTTGCACTCATGGGCAGTTGAGGCCGTTTCTCCGATCAGCCTGCCGCCGTTTTCCAGAGTTCTCCGCCTTTTCGATGAACGATAGCCGGCGCGTCTTTTGCCGCAAGGGGGCATTCATAAAAGCGCCAGAATCCGCACTTTTACAAACCTTCCCCCTTGCGGCAAAAGCCTCATGCGCCGTCTATTCGATCATCGGGCGAAGAACTCAGGAAAACGGCGGCAGGCGGTGGAGTCGAAACGACCGAAACCGCCGGTCTTACGGAGGGCTCCGAATCTAGGAACCCGGTCAGCTTTAACACCACCTCGAAGGCGCGATCATGGAACAACCAGAACTTCCCCTGCTGCATTTCCCGTATCAACCGTACTTCGCGCATTTCAAGCGCACGCGTAAGGCACTGGCCCCTTCCAACTTTGTCCCGCCGTGGAAGCAACTGCGGCTGACGCTGTACGTCCGCAATCTGATGCGCAAGGGTGCGGCCTTCATCTGGACACGCCCGGATGGCCGTCAATTTTTCTGCAAGACCATGCGCCAACTGGTGGCGCGGATCATGGACTACGATGGCTATATCCTGCATACGATTTTCCAGTACAAGAACGGGCGTTTGATCCGCACCTGACTTATAGGCGTGACACCTGAAGGACGAGAAGAATTTCCGTCTTGCTGTTCTGGCCGGTATTGGAGCGCATCCAGTCAGGCAGGAACGAGAAGCCAATGCGGCCAGAGCTTTCCCGGTTCTCCGCAAGACCACCGATGATGACGACATCGCCATCGGCGACCGATAATGAAGTGCTCACTTCACGCTTGGTCAACGTGGGCGAATTGTTGACGCCAGTTTGCGTGACGACGAAGTTTGATAGCTGCTGCCCGACTGTCAGATCCACTACCGATTCCCGCACAATCGGTTTCAAATCGAAGATAACGCCCGAACTGCGATACTCCACGGATTGCACCGGAGAGCTTCCATTGCCCGGATAACTGATCGCGCCGAGCACAGGCACATCTTGCCCAACCGCGAAGCGGCCAGCGGCACCAGAACGCACACGTAATGACGGCGCAGATATCGTCTTGAAGCGGCTATCACTGGAGAGCGCTGCAAAGACGGCATCAATGGACGCATTCTTGAGGCGGACAAAACCATCGAGCGTGGAAGGGGAAGAAACACCAGCTGAGACGGTGCCGCCAAGGAGATGCAGCGCGAGAGAAAACGCTGAGCCTTCAGCCCCATTAGACGCGACCTCAAACACCTGGCCGCGTACCATCACCTCGCCTTGCCGTGTATCCAGTTGCGCAAGCAGCGCGGACAGCTTTTTAATATCAGCTTCTGTGCCATTGAAAACAAGGGCATCGGGATCAGTATCGAGCAGCGAGGCGGCAGACCCTGCAGGAGTAGGCGCTTTCGATTGGCCGGTGGACGCATCTGCCGTTATCGCTTGTGGCGCGCCATGAATAGAGCGCGTAGAAGTGAATTCCCCCTTCGGAAAAAGTCCCCGCAATAGCTCAACAAGGTAGGTCACATCCCGATACTTCGGCCGATAGACGAACGCTTCTTTGTTCGGTTCTGGCTCTTTCACGATGCCGACGATATCAACGCCGTTCACGGTGCGGACTGACAATCCAAGCAGCCCCATGAATCGAGAGACTTCGGAGCGCGAAGAAGCGCCAGTAGCGAAGCGAAACGAAACAAGCCGCTCATCTGCAACGACATCAGGCTGTATCAGGTATGGCGTTTTGAGGATCTGCGTATACATCATCTCGACCGCCTCAGCGACACGCACACGGGAGAATTCTAAGGCGCTATCGACGGGCTGAGGAACGCCCCCAGGATGCGGCATAGACAGGCCCATTGATGGAAGCAATGGCGTTGCAGGAGCCGCGTAAGAAAGAGCGCTGTAGATCATCATCAGCGCAGCCAGAATATATTTCATTTCTTCCCCTCCATTTGAACCGGATGAACTACCGCGCCGGAATAGCGCGTGACCTTCGCGCCGTCTATTTCCCCGATGGTTTGCGGCCCCATCTGCACAAACATCGAGGGAGATTCATAACGGAAACGCCCGTTCTCATCGACGATAACGACATAGCTAACAGCCCCGAATTTTGCTGTGCCAGCGATGCGCCAAACATCGGAGAAGGTTGGCTTTTGAGGCACTATCGGGGCCTTGTTTGAATTGGCTTGAGCCCCCTCTTTTGCACTTTCAGTTGTATTCTTTTGGGCGGCAGTTTTGGGGCTAAAGAAATGGATCGTCGCGTACAAGCCAACAGAAAATGCGACGAGTAGTATTGCCGCAAGCACCCAAATCTGCTACGCGCCATCATGTTCTGACGCTTATCGACATTCACGATTTTCCCGGTGGCTCCGCTTTGACGAGGAATACAGCGGAAAAATCTCTTTGCGATACTTGCGCAGATCGACACTGATGCGCGCCGCCTTGGTCTGCTTATTCCCCCTCGAAATCGATACGCTGTAATGGCTAGACATGCCCAGCGAAATTTTCTTGTGCGTGCGAATGTGGAAGGCGACAACGTTTTTCAAAAAACGATTGAGCGTGGACATGTCTTGGATCATCAAGACCAGATCGCAAGCTACGCCCGTTTTTTCATTGGTGAAGTGCCGATGCTCTAGAAAGAAGCTTTTATGCTCTTGAAGCAGATTGGCACCGGTCGCGGGCCAGAAGCGCCACGCCTCATCGATGCACACCAAGTCGCCCGGCTGGACGATGGTATCGGTATGTGCCCCTTTTTTATCATCGTAATAAGGAAAGAACTTGGGCTGTGAAACGTCGCCATTCGTAACGTGGACGACCTCGCCCAATTCTTCAGGTACTGGCTTGTAATGCTTTTCAATGTAGGCGTGAATCTTCTCCCCATCGATCCCGTCTACGTTCGTCACAACGCGCCGACCTTGCGCAATGGCCGGGACAATGACCTCAGCGACAACCTCATAACTCTTTCCAGAACCCATGAGGCCGGTATAGACATTGATCCCCATGATTAGCCGATCAGCGGAATACGGCGGATGATGAATCGCGTGACCCAGGCCGTAAGCAAGATCGGTACACCCGCCGTGACATTGCACAGATCGAGGAAGTACCAGACCTCGCTAGGAAGTCCGCCAAAGGCAGATGTCAGCGCCGCTCCGGTCGGCAAGATATTGGTGAGAATCGCGATAAATTCAGTCGTCACGAAGAACAAGCCGAAATACAGCACGAACTTGACCAAGATGGAGCGGAAGACAAATCCGAGCACCACATTGAGGGCAGACAGCAGAATCCCGAACATCGCATTCTCCCTTACGCAGCCAGCACGATAAACAGCGCCACAAGCACCCATACAAGGGCCATTGCGGCATACAAGGTCGGACGGATTTTCTCCAGCAAGACGCAGTGCTGCGTCATCGCAATATCTTTGTTGAACACTTGAATCGTCCAGGTCGGACAAGCAGCGCTATGTCCCGGAACCACAAAATTAGTCAGCGTCGGAAACAGATTCAAGATAGGTTGCAAGATCTGCTGCGCGGTAGGCGTAGGTTCCAGTGATGGCGCACCGATGCCGGGATCAGGGCCGAGGTTTTCAAGTGGCTGATTAGATGGATTCGTGCCAGTTGAAGGCGTAGCCGAAGGATCAGCAGTAGCCACAGGTGATGAGGCCGTAGGGAGCGTAAAAGGCGTTGCAGCCGTGCCGCCACTAGGCGCAGCTTGAGGTGCAACGAAGTCTCCAACTGTCGGCCAAGACGATGGGTTCGCAGATTGCCAAGCCGCTGCATCGGCTGCTGTGATCGGATTGGTGGCGTCGAACGGCAAGCCGTTGTATCCGGGTGAAGACGCGGCAGCTTTCCAAAAATCATTAGCCAAATCAGCGATGACTTGCGGATTCAATGGCTGTGCCTTTTGAGCATCGGAGAGGCCGGCAGCAGCATCAGAAACGGTTTTGACGGGCGCTTGCGGTGGCTCCGGGAAGTTGGAGGCGGGACATACGCCAGCGCTAGCAGTGAGTTTAACGCCCGGGCAAAGCGTAGTGTTATTACTCGATTTTGTTGGTGCATTAAGCGAACCCATATCAATGGTCTCACTCGCCCCGCTATCGTAGGTATAGACGCGGATCAGATGGCAATTCCCGTCCGACTTTAGCTCAGCATGTTGAGTACCGTGACCACCCGGCGCTGTGAAATCAGTATAGACAGCGCCACTGCATGCAGCTTGCGGGGAACCGGCGACCGCATTGGAGAAAATGTAGACGACTGAAGGAGGCTTTAATCCAGCCGGAGTATTGACAGAGGCTGGATTGTCTCCAACTTGCACAGTCCCATCCGGTTTAAAAATCCATTTGATGGCGGCATCGACAGTGAGTGCGACTGCGACGCCAGCGACAATCGGTGCGGCAACAGTCACCCATGCTGGCGCCGTCACACCCAGGAGCGTCACAGTAGCAGCGCTAGCCAATCCACCGGCAATAGAACTGCTGACGTTGCTTAACGTGCTAACCCAACGCGGATCATTCGATGCAAAGCCACGACTCTGCATTTTCGCCTGCACGACACCAGACATAGAATTCTGCATTCTGGTCACGGGGACCGCTGCTGCAAATGACAGCGAGCAATGCGCGGTGAGAAAAAGGAAGAGAGCGATAAAGATGCGCATGATTACCTTGACTCCAAACCGGCAATCACCGCCCATGCACAGACAATGCCCCAGGCAAAGGAAAACAAGTACCAGAGATTGGAATAGTCCATCACTTTCCCCAAGAAGCTACTGTTTTACTTGAGACCTACCACGAAAACGCTTCGCGATTCCGCCCAATAAGTGAGCAAACAGCTCCAGTAGGCGGATAACGCCATACGCTAGAATGCAGCCGGAAAAGCTGGAAAAAACCAGAACACCACCTATTTCCCGTCCCAGTGATCGAACATCATCAACAGAAAGTGTGAAAGTCATATGTCCCCAGAAATTAAAGCTATGTTCGACGCCTTTATTGACGGCATCAAAGATGATATTTGGGTTGTAAGCGGGATCGGAGCGGCAGTGATCCTTATAGGTATTTGGATTAAAAACCGGCTCTGATTAATTCGCGGGCAAAAAAAAGGACGATGCAGCGCTACATCGCCCCCGGTCACTGCGACTGCACTTACGCCGACTTCAGATAGCTGATGACGATCTTGGCGGCCTTGATGGTCACGTACACGACGGCCAGCACTGCACCGATGGCCATAACGCCAGTAGTGATATCGCTGGCGCTGATCGAACTGGTGATCGGCGTCAGATCGACGGACGACGCAGCACGCGCAGGCAAAGCAACGACCGACGCCACACCCGCAGCCGCCAAAGCGGCCCTCTTCTGGAGCTTGGAGAACACTTGCATGGTTTTACCCCTATAAAACGCCGGAGACGTCCGGCAGCGCTTGCCCAACATAGGCAAATCTTTAGCAGAAGGTCCGGAAGATCAGAACGAAATCCAGAACCCAGAGAGCGGCAACGCCAGCCGCCAATAAACCCGTGATCGCGTCTCTTGACATCACCCCTCCCGAATCATTTGCAATAACGCGCCGATGGCCCGCCCGATCAGAAAACACACCATCACCAGAGAGAAACCCGCAGTCCAAACACTGGCGACCGACGAGGTATCAGGCGTATCCAACGTTGTTTCCAACAGTCCGACCTGTAGCGCCGCTGTGCCGCCATCGCACGAGAGTTTGCCGTCTACTGACACCGTAGGCGCGGCATCTTGCGAGCAGTACAGGACGTACTTAGGCATTGGATTTATCGTTACGCGTAACGGAAATTAGGAAATCGAACTTGCGCCGCTGGCGAAACTCGCGCTGACGTTGTGCATTCGTTTTAGGCGCGAGCTTCGGCGGGCGGCCACGGCGGGGGCTACTAAACAAATCCACCGTGAATTTATCCGCCGCCTGTTTCATGGTCAGGCCGGTACAGCGGCAGAAGCAGCGGGCTTGGCTTGCGGACGGGCAGCGCCACCACCGTGCGGATGAAGCGCAGTGATGCGAGGAACAACGAGGCGCTCGAAGCTCACATCGAGTTGGAATTCAGCGAGGTACTTACCGGGCGTCGTGTCCTTCAGCGAATCAGGCAACAGCAGTTCGCCAACCTTCGCGCCGTTATCGCCGCCAGTGACGACGCATTGAGCGCGGTACATCTTCCAGGGATTGCCGGTCTTGCGGCTGACGCCGGAGGATTCTTGGACGGAGACGATTTCAATCAGATGCTTGTTATCAATTGCGGACATGATGACTCCTTAAGGTAGGGAAAGGCCNAAAGCGGCGAAGCGGACCCTTTACGGGCAGTTACTANCAGAACTAGTTACTCAAGAATGCTCACAAAAAGAGAAACTCAAAAAAATACGGAGTTACGATGAGCCTCACCAAAACTTACGGGGGACATATGCAAACGATGCTGTTC